>DATHKF010000056.1:0-4230 GCA_035489505.1 Bacteroidia bacterium
GAAAACCGCATACGCTCATCGTGTACGATGAGCGTATGCGGTTTTCCAAAAGGATTCGAAAAGGTTATTGTCGCCGACGCTTCGACCGGGTTCGGAAAAACAGAAACGCCATCATCAATGAGTTCCGCTTCGTCCTGGAAAACAGAAGCGCACATGTTTCCCACATCGCAGCCTGATGATATGGTGAGCGGAAAAGTTCCGGTCTGAACGCCTGAAGCAACGGTCGGGTTGCACACATTCACAAATGGCACCCGGATTCCTTCAGTCAAAACAACATTATTTTCGAAACAATAACTGTTTCCAAGACTGTCCGTTTTTACGAGGTAAAATTCCCCTTGCTGTCCTGGTGCGGCTGTGATACCACATAAAATAAATCCCTGGTCCTGCTGCACTACTTGCACACAAAAGCCGCCGTCGGACCCCGTGCCGCCGTATGTTTTTGACCACACTATACTTCCCACACCGTTAATTTTTACCAGGCATGCATCGTTTGCCGCGTTATACGTGTTTCCGCATAAAACAAACCCTCCGTCAACTGTTTGACGCACGGCATAACAATAATCATAACCTGATCCGGCGTACATGCTTCCCCAAATATAATTGCCTGCAGAATCTGTCCGTACCGCATACATGTCTGTGTTGTAATTCATCCAGCTGAAACTGTTTGAATAACCGGTCATGATATAACCACCGTCGCTGGTTTGAATAACATCCATCCCGCGGTCATCATACAATCCGCCGTACGACTTCGACCACTGATGGGTACCGAGCGAATCCGTTTTAAGCAGGTAGTAATCCCAATTGCCCGTCCCAATGAGTGTAGATCCACATACCACATAACCACCGTCAGCTGTTTGGCGTACGGATACCATAGTAACGCTAAGGTTTACAAAGTGCATGTAATTCCATTCCACCATTCCCGAAGCATCGGTTTTCATCAGGCCTGCGGTGCCCACCATAATAAATCCACCATCACTCGTTTGCCGGATACACCCTATGGATGACAAGTACTGACGTGTCCACAATGTATCACCCACCGAATCCGTCCGGATTATTGTGCAATACGAATTCGAAGAAAGGCATGCCAACACAAACCCACCATCCGTTGTTTGCAAAACAGACCTGGCGTACGTAGAACCTGTCCAGTCGAAAACCCGGGTCCATAAAGTGTCGCCGTATTTATTGGTCCGTATCAAACAAGCGCTTTGCATAGATCCGCCGGTGTCGCTTTTTGCGCCAACGATGGCGTACCCGTAGTCGCTCGTCTCGATGACGTAATATGCGCAGTCAGATCCCGGTCCGCCGTACGTTTTCTGAAAAGTAATGACGGCGTTCATCACGCTGCTACAGGAAATAAAAACGAGAACAAGTAAAAGACGCATCGGTGTGGCTGATCAGTGAAAACTAAAACTGGAAATACGTGAATGGCTCAGGGCTGTAAAAAAATCTATCATAGATCAATGTTGAAACGCGGTACAGGAACCAGATGCTTCCGAGTATGATCAGCAATATCCGCAGGCCGTTTGTTTTGGGTAATACCAAACCAACCACAAGAGGAAATCCTGCAAATGCAATACCCGTCAACAGGTTCACGATACTTGTGATCCATCCGATGTTCCAACCCCATTCGTATTGCAGTTTACTCGTCAGTGTCCAGAACAGGCTCTCCACTACCAATAGCAACGCGAAAGCCACAAGTATCTTACGATACAGTTTTTCTTTATTGCTTTCTGCTTGCGGTGCCTGGACAGCATGAGGTGCGTAATATGTTTGCTGTGGTTGTGGCGCGGCGCCTGGAAACAACAGACCGCAATTCCCACAGGAACTTGCTCCTGGCTGAACGAACGCATTACATCGTGGACAATTCATAATACTGATTTTTAGATTAACTATTCCCTGATAAACTCAGTCACCGATTTCCAGTTCGTTCCGGAAATCGTAAAAAAATAAATTCCGGCCGCAAGTGTATTTCCGTCAATCACTACTTCGTGCTGACCGGCGCTTTGCGTTCCTGTAAAAACGGTGCGGACGAGTTTTCCGTTTACGTCCGTAATTTCTATCGTGCTGTTCAACTGATCGGCCGGAAGAAAATAGCTGAACGTAATGCGTTCTGTGAAAGGATTTGGAAATGCACTCACCACGGGCTTTGCATCAGGACGTTGCTCTACATGCACAACAGATGAAAGCGAATCGTGGTTGTAAAATATTTCGTAATTCCCCGCGCGGTAATCGCACCAGTTGATGTGCAGGAATGTGTTCGATGCTGCTAAGCCAATGAAATCATTTCCTTTTTGAATCGGAATATCCGGCGACAACACCGAACTCACCAAAACGTTTTGGCCAAATGTTACACCGCCGTTGTATGAAGCGGTTGCCCATATCTCAAACGGTGAAACGGCATCATCGCCACTGTTTCGCCGGTCGCGCCACGCAACACAGTACATTCCATTCGGAGAAAATCCGGCCCACGACATATCCTGTTCGTTACCATTTCCCAATGCATCATCATTCACAGGCACAGGATTTGCCGATGACCAGGTAATACCACCGTCGCTGCTGTTGATGCTCAGGATATCTGCATCGCCATTGACTCCGCTGGTATACGTGAACACCAGGTTCTGCGCATTCGCCGGGTTCGCCGATAATGTTGAACCGAACTGCAGCGTGTCGTTGATACCGGAACCCGCCGGTGCTACCGCCATGATGTGTGGTGTAAATGTTACTCCTCCATCCATCGATTTCACCAGCACAACACGAAGCGCGAAACTCAACGGAAGATGCCACGAAAAATAACTCACGTTTATACTTCCGTCGGCGCCAATGGCGAGCGCACCCATGGAAGTAACCAGGTCCGTAGGCAGGCTATCGTCGAGTATGTCCAGCGGAGACCACGTTGCTCCATCATCCGAAGAATATTTCATGTAGACGTGATTCGTTGTGATTCCGTTCTCGTAATTTTTGGATGTCACATACACGCGTCCGTCAAACATTCCGCCGCTTCTGTCAACGGCTACCCACGGACGGTCAACAGGAAGATCAGCAGTTTCCAATCCATCAATGACCTGAACCGCGCCGCTCCAGGTTTGTCCGCCATTCGCCGATGAAATGATGAGGACTTTTCCCGAATCCATCGAGAGTTTATAATCGACATACGTGAGAAAAGCTTTCCCTGACGCGTTGAAATCGATCGAAGGATCGGCCGACGTAAATGTTGTGCTGAAATGTGGTGCGTTTTGCGGTGCACTCCAGGTAACACCCGCATCGTTTGAATAACTCATCGCGATCGAACCCTGCGTAAAACCGGTGACTTTAATCCATGCCGCAATTACATTGGACGGATTTGTCGGATTAACAGCAATGTACGGTTCAGTATCTCCAAAAATATAATTGGAGATATTCTGATTTTGCGCAAAAGTCACCACCGATTGGACCAGCAACAGGATGAGCAAACAGCAATTTTTTTTCATTTTCCGATAAATATTTCTTGGCATTGCACCATATTCCGTCGTATCTTTTGTTTGCTGAAATCAAGGTTATGGGTTGCAACTGCAAAAAAAGTCCGTCTACACCAAAAGCGAATATCGTCACTAAGATCACGAAAAACGTGACTCCCTACTCGCCTGGGGTAAAGAAAAAAAACGCACCCACAAAATTCACTGCTTCACCTGCCATCATGGAGATGGATGTTCCGGGAGAAACGATGGCCGATAAATGCAGGACATTCGCCTACATGCTCGGACTCGATCATCCTGTTCCGGAAGCAGTGCTTGTTGCAGCAGTCGAAAATTCCAGCTACGGCCGGAGAATTTTAGCCAGCCGTCACAACGAGCAGCAACTCCAGGATCTTCTGAATAATCCTCCGGGATACCCGCCAACAGCACGTTTCAGTACCGGCATTTTACTTTCCAAAGCAAGTAAAGCGCTCATGAAGTGGGCTGTCAACGGCTTCGCCACCGCGTCTCCCGATACGCTGGAGAAAAGAGAAGCCGCTTGCCTGGATTGTCCGAATCTTACTGCGGCGACAAACAGTCTGCAACAATATTCGGCGCCATCAACAGTAGGTACAAAGGCTGGAACAAGAACGGGCAATTCCGTTTGTGCGTTGTGCGGCTGTGTGGTGAGAAATAAAATCAGGCTTGCGACTGAAACCTGTCCTGCAGCATGCGCCGATGATCCGTCCGTAAATCGTTGGGGCGAACCGGTGTCGTGAATACGCGGTAACAATCAACA
>DATHKF010000057.1:0-2694 GCA_035489505.1 Bacteroidia bacterium
ATTCGCCAACCGCGATGA
The DNA here is from genome assembly GCA_035489505.1 of Bacteroidia bacterium. Taxonomy (GTDB): domain Bacteria; phylum Bacteroidota; class Bacteroidia; order Palsa-965; family Palsa-965. Next base: position 19 of record DATHKF010000057.1, read on the forward strand.
TCTGCGCCGTTTGTTGCTGACGATTGAAAAACTCCTGCGCCGCCTCGTTGATTCTTTTGAGATCGGAAACGTGATCAAGAACGGAATTCCCGTGGCGATCGTTGGAAAACCGAACGCAGGAAAATCGACTTTACTCAATGCCTTGCTCGACGAAGAACGCGCCATTGTGAGCGACGTTCCCGGCACAACCCGCGATACGATCGAAGACGAAATTACGATTGAAGGAATTCTGTATCGCTTCATCGATACGGCTGGTCTGCGCAATACAACAGACGCTGTGGAATCGATGGGCGTTTCGCGTTCGTACGAAAAGATCCGTCAGTCATCCATTGTGCTTTACATTTTCGACGTGCACGAAATGACGCGTGGCGAACTGAACATCGAACTGGTGGAAGTGAAAAAGCACTTGCAAAACGCACAGCTTGTTCTCGTGGGCAACCAGATCGACCGCATGGACATGAACGAAGTGCAGAAAGAATTTGAAGGCATGGAAGTGCTGTTCATGTCGGCGAAAGAAAAACTCTACATCGACGATCTCAAACTGAAACTGGTTGCACTGTTCGACAAGAGCACGGTGAATGTCCGCGAAACGATTGTTACGAATGTGCGTCATGCTGATGCGTTGCGTCACACACTCGTGGCGATTGAACGTACGCTGAGCGGGCTCAACAACAATATTCCAGGAGATTTATTGGCGCAGGATATCCGCGAAGCGCTGCACCATCTCGGAGAAATTACCGGTGAGGTGACGAATGATGAGTTGCTGGGGAATATTTTCGGGAAGTTTTGTATTGGGAAGTAGGCTACAATACATTAACATTTTCGAAGAATAGCTCCCCCCCACCCATCCACAAACTTCCGTCATTCATCCCCAAAGTACCCGGTTCCCTTCTCCTCCACTATCTTTAGCCAAACCTTTGCAGGCGTTTTGAACTCATCCGTGCGGCGTTTCGTTTTTATTCTTTTCACCCTGGGATTCATTTCAACGAATGTACCGGGGCAGAATTACATCGTACAGAAACGACTGTACACGTATTCCGACGGTTTGCCCGGCAACAAAGTAACGTGTGCCGTGCAGGATAAACTGGGTTTCATCTGGCTGGGAACGCCGTATGGACTTTGCCGGTTCGACGGACAAAAATTTCAGTTGTTTACGCCAAAGACTCATGGTCTTCAGAATAAACCCATTGGTGCGCTTTACTCCGAACCGAACGGAGGTGTAATTATCGCTTACCAGGAAACTTTTTCCGACGTCAATATTTCATTCGACAAGCTGGATGTCATTGACATTTATTCGCTCCAGGTAAAATCAATCACAGATTTTTATCCCCGGATGCCATTTGGCGGAAACGAGATCCGGAACATATACGCCACTCGGGAGAACGTGCTCATTGGATTTCTTGTTGCCCCTTACGAGTACGCCAGCCTGAAACTTCGGGCAACGTGTCCGCTGTGGGTGCCCGATTCCAATGGCGTTTTCACCAGCAGGCCGCGTCGTGTGAAAAAGATTGTCCGGTTCATCAGCAACAATGGAATGGACACGGCCGTGTGCAGCGACTATTCATTGCAAGACAATCTGAACACCGCAGACATGATTCTGCTTGAGGATCATGATTTGCTGCTGAAGTCGGGTAATTCGCTGCGCTACCTGTACAAGGATGAGCGTGGTTATGTCATACTCCGCATCGAAAGCTCCGGCAAGCAGGCGCTTTACTTTTTCGGTTACAACGGCGAACTGCAGCTGCTTGGTTATGGCACTGGAACGTATGGAAATTACACGTTCAGTGTAAACAATTCCTACTCCAACGGATACTTCGGACTGTCTGTGGACCGCCAGAATTTCTTTTCCGTTTTCTCGTATGAATTGGGCCCGGTGCAGGTCTCCGATTCAACGGACAGCGATGCGATCAAACGCGCGAAACCGCTGCACGTGATCTGCGACCGGTTGGGCATTTTCTGGATCTGCACTACGGAAGGATTGCTGAGAGTGAATATTGCCCCGAAATATTTCCAGACCTGGTATTCGACAGACCTTGAACCGAAGCCCGGTAATCAATCGGCCCGCGGTATTCTCGTGAACGAAAATTTTTCCGTGGTAGCCCTCAATAGTCACTTCAACATACAATACCCCGACAGAACGATCCGCGTTGAAAGCCCATTCAACCATTCCGCGCTCTATCACAACAACACCTTGTGGCTGGGTTCATTTGACCTGATGACTTTTGATTTTGCCACGGAAAAAACCGTGTTCAGAATACATTCCACCAGCGATGAAATCTGGAGTATATTTCCTCTGACCGGTAAGCGACTCTTGCTGGGCTGCACAAACGGCCTCGATATCTACGATTCAGTTACAAACAGTATCTCCCCGGTGGATGTTAACGGATTTCCTGTTCCGAAACTGGTGTACCGGATTTTCACTGGCCCGCAGCAGCAAATTTACTGCGTAGCCGACAACGGGATTTTTACTGTTAGCCGCGAAGGCCGCATCACCGATTACCTTGGACAACATGCAAAACCCGTTGATCACCAATTGCCGTTCGAAGGGATCAATGACCTGCACATCGACCAGGAAGGAATATACTGGTTTGCGACCGCACAGCAAGGATTGTATCGCTGGGACCGGAACAAAAACACATTTGACAATTTCGGAATCGATGAAGGTTTTTTGTCGGC
>DATHKF010000058.1:0-3602 GCA_035489505.1 Bacteroidia bacterium
AAACCCGTTCTAAGCCCGGGCGCTCACGGCGCGTTACCGTTATCTCGCCGTGAGCGCCCGGGCTTAGAATAAGAAAATGCCGTAAAAATGCGCTCCCGATTGCTATCGGGACCGTGTCAAAAAGCAAAGTGAGACACTACCAGGATTTGATTCTGCTTCTGTCGCTATGTCCGTATATTGTAGATTAATTTCGCTTAGGCCGCAGGTTCCGGCCAACTCTGCAAACAGCGAACATTACTGGCAAATAAAGGCAATGCAACTTATACTGACTCTGTTTTTCGGCATTCTCACAATACTCTCTTCGTGCAACGTGCAGAGCACGTCCCAGGTTGCGAACAGCAATTTAAACGGACAGGATTCAACAGTTGTCCCGGGTAACGTCGCTTCGGAACTGGTCGATAGCATACTGATTATTTTTCAGGACAAGAATAACAATTACTGGTTCGGAAGTAACGGCCAGGGAGTGTATCGCTACGATGGGAAAACGTTAACTCACTTTACAACGAAAGACGGATTGTGCCACAACCAGGTCCGTGAGATCAAAGAAGACAAGTCGGGGAACATTTACATCAATACGATAGGTGGCATCAGCAAATTTGACGGCCGCGTGTTCGTCACATTGAACCCTGTAGAAAGTAATTCCCCCGATGGCGGTTGGAAGTTGGAGCCTGATAATTTGTGGTTCGTAGGAAACCAGGAAGAAAACGGACCGTATCGGTATGATGGTAAATCATTGTACGACCTGGAATTTCCAAAGCATTATCTCGAAGACGAATATCCAAAAAGACCATGGAGCCCTTACCAGGTTTACACGGTTTATAAAGACAGCCGGGGCAATATGTGGTTCGGGACATCAGTGTTTGGTATTTGTCGCTACGACGGAAAATCTTTAGACTGGATGTATGAAGAGCATCTCTCGATGGTGGAGGGCGGTGGTTCATTTGGTATCCGGTCTATCCTGGAAGATAAAGAAGGAAAATTTTGGTTCTGCAATACTCGGTTCCGTTATGATGTATACCCGGAGAGTTCTGCTGATAGCAACCAGGTTGTTAAGGGAAATACCTTAATTAATTATACGAAAGAAAAAGGAATCGCCATTTCAAAAAAACAGAATGAAGACGATCTTATTTACTTCATGTCCATCACGGAAGATAATAAGGGAAACTTATGGATGGTGACGTATGATGATGGCGTTTGGCGATACGATCCTTCGACGGAACTCGCAGCAGGTTCTGAAAACATGACCCATTACCCTGTCAAAAATGGCAGCGGGACTGTTTTTTTATATTCCATTTACCAGGATCATCGCGGCGACCTGTGGCTGGGAACACATACGGACGGTGCTTACAAATTCAACGGGAAGACATTTGAGAAATTCAAATTCTGATCTGCGAAGAACGGGGATGCCCGGAGAACCCTGTCTATAACTACCCGTTTACAAACGGTTATGACGTGGAAAATGGGTTATATTTCCTCAACCCTATTTTCATAATCCCAAACAAACGCCATGAATTCTATCGTTGACAAATTAAAAGACGCATTCAAATCAGCAGGAGTTGCGACTCCGGACATCCTTTTCAATTGTTCCGACAAGGAAACGCAAATTAAATACGACGATCGGAGAAAAGTATTTAACCGGCAGTTTGATTTTATGCCCACAGCTATTGTGATGTGCGAAAACACAGAACAAGTGAGCACCGTTGTGAATTTCATCAATACAAACAAAGATGAAAACGGGAACCAGCTCCAGCTTCGCGTTCGATCCGGAGGACATGATCACGAAGGTGAATGTTCGGCAACGGGTGTTGTTTTAATTGACCTCTCACAAATGGTTGCGGTCAACATCCAGGAAGAACGTGTGCACATTCAGCCGGGCATTCAGTTTAAAGATCTTACGTCGAAACTCGCAGATAAGGACGTAATGATCCCGCACGGAACCTGTGGCACCGTAGCCATTGCCGGGTTTACCATGGGTGGCGGATGGGGCCCATGGACCCGGAAACATGGCATGTGTTGCGAAAGCCTGATTGCCGTTACCGTGGTACTTGGCGATGGAACTGTCGTAAAATTGAAGGACGCGGATTATAAATGGCTTGCGTTTGAAGACTATGATTACATGCTTGATGATGAGAAAGGACTCCTGTGGGCGATCAAAGGTGGAGGCGGTTTCAGTTATGGAATTGTCACAGAGTTTGTGATCAAAACATTTCCTCTGCCTGCGGAAATAATCAAATTCGAGATTCGCTGGAATGAACTGGTTTCATTTGCGGCTTCCGAAGCAAGAACAGGGAAAAAGCTGCACGTTATTTCTCAAATGGAAATAACCACAGAGGCAAACAAAAAGGAAACACGTGTTCTGGCCCTCGGTGGTGCAACACCCACGCTGAGCATACTGGATGCCTGGGAAAAAGCGATCATGTCCAAAGAGCCCGACAACAAAGATCTCGTGGGAACAAATCTCCAGGTGATCGCACGGGCATTGGAAGGGAACGAAAAATTTGACGCGGCCACAGCAGTAAATCAATGCACGATGTATGGATACTGGGAGGGCACCGAGCAAGCGCTGAGGAAATACGCGGAAACATATTTCAGCACCGGCAGACTTACAAACATTCAAAAGGCCGGAAGAAATTATAAAGTGCGCGAAGTGGTGAAAGGCGGAAAGAAAATTGCAGAAAAAATAAACTACGGAGACAATCTCATGAGTGAGTGGGACCGTTTTTCATTTCACAACGTTAACCAGATCCTTCGCGGACTCGAGGCCACACCTTTTCCTCCCGATTCAGATACGCCCGGGCCACACAAAATTTCTTCGAGACTGGCGAATGCCGGCGGACTGAAAATCGAAGGGCGGACAAACCTGCTCGACAGTCTTTTCTCTTCCCTGATCTTCCAGGAAAATATTGCGATGGGACTGTCGACGTACATTACGCTGGGAGCCATATCGGGCGATTATTACAATTGGGGAAAAGAGGATGGAAAAAGTTCCTTTCCGTATCGCGACAAACAATACACCATTCAATATCAAACATGGTGGACCGAACCCAGGTTTGACGCAACGGAAGCCGACCCGAAAAGTGAAGTGAATGAAAATGTCAACCGGGCGCTGGACTGGATGCAGGTTTGCCGCGATTATAAAATCGCAAACACATCCGGCTCATTTATCAGTTTTAAGGACAGTTCCATTCCCACCCAAACGTATTTCGCGCAGAGCTATGATAGCCTGGTGAAAGTAAAACAAGACAAATCGAAAGATCCGTTGAATCATTTCAGGTCGAGAAAGACGATCGTATAAACAGACGAACGTGTCAGGTGCATTCAGCAGGCCATGAGTATTTTCTCATGGCCTTTTGCTTTTGCATGGCGCTGGGGCAATATCGCTGTTTGGAATCACTTAAGATTTGTGCAAGGGAAACGGTTAAAACCGTTGAGTTGATTGCAGGTTCCATTGCCGGGGGCTTAAGCCCCCGGCAATGAATGGCAACAGTTTATTCAACCGCTTCAGCGGTTTTCAGAAATTCCAAATGGCCAAACTGAAACACTGCGTGGACTGAACAGCTTTGCTTCTCAGTTACAACTACCGCCATACCGGATATAAATAC
>DATHKF010000059.1:0-3163 GCA_035489505.1 Bacteroidia bacterium
GAGGTGAGCGATGAGATATTAAGGTTTACGGGAGAACCAGAAAGTTAACGCAATTTCGCTGATTTTGGTATTCGTGGTTTGTTATTTTAGAATTTCCCGCTACATTTGCAGCCCTAAGAAAAATAACAACAGAAACAACGCATGATCGTAGTAGCAGTTAAAGAAGGCGAATCAATCGAGAAAGCCCTCAAAAAATTCAAGAAGAAGTTTGAGAAAACAGGTGTAGTTCGTGAGCTTCGCGACCGTCAGAAGTTTACCAAGCCTTCTATCCGCAAACGCGAGACTAAACTCCGCGCAATTTACCGCCAGGGTCTGCAGATCGCAGAAACTGTTTAGGCGGTATTCACATATTTTAGTTAAAGAAATACACACAAGTTGGGTAACTTCCTGGGAGGTTCATCGTAAACTTGTGTGTATTTCTTTTTTATGGTGTCTGCAGATCCCCTTGATGACTTCCTCAATTACCTTGCTCACGAGAAAAGGTACTCGCCCCATACGTTAACTGCTTACCGTACAGACTTAATCGAGTTCCGCGATTACATCGCCGTTCAATACCAGCTCGATTCACTGACCGATCCCAATTTCCAGATCATCCGTTCCTGGATTGCCGCGCTAATGGACGGAGAAACCACTCCACGCTCCATCAACCGGAAAATAAGTTCGCTCCGTACATTTTTTCGTTTCCACCTGCGTGAAGGCCGTATCAAAGCCAATCCCATGCTCAAGGTTCAGAGCCCTAAAATGAGCAAGCGTCTTCCTGTTTTTGTTGACGAAAAGCACATGGATACGCTTCATAGCGCGGGAATGATCGAGGAGAGCGAAACCGATCCTTACGATGGCATGCTTGTGCGCCTGATCATCGAAATGCTGTATGGTACCGGCATGCGTCTCGCTGAATTGGTAAACCTCAAAACGGAGGACGTTAACCTTTCAGGCGGCACCGTAAAAGTGCTCGGAAAACGCAACAAGGAAAGAATCATTCCGATCACGGCAGAACTTAAACAATTGATCCGCAGTTATATCACAGTGAGGCAACAAATCCCCAGTGAAAACATGCCGGAGCCGGAGATTTTGCTTCTTCGTAAGAATGGAAAAAAACTCGGTCGTTCGTTTGTTTACGGTCGGGTGAACTACTACCTTAGTCAGGTAACAACAATCGACAAAAAAAGCCCACACGTGTTGCGCCATACATTCGCAACGCACATGCTGAACAACGGAGCCGACCTGAATGCAATCAAAGAACTTTTGGGTCACGCAAATCTCTCAGCGACGCAGGTGTACACGCACAACACTGTAGATAAACTCAAAGCAATTTATCACAAGGCTCATCCCAGGGCCTGAAAACAAGGAGGACTTATGGAAATTCAGATTCAATCGATTCACTTCAAAGCGGATCGTAAATTAATCGGCTTCATCAATGAAAAAGTGCAGAAGCTGAACCAGTACTTCGAAGGAATTATCAGCAGCGAAATTTTTCTGCGCCTGGACAAAGCGGACAGTACGGAAAACAAGGTGGCTGAAATCAAAATTAACGTTCCCGGGAACGATCTTTACGTGAAAAGACAATGCAAAACATTCGAAGAAGCTATCGACGCTTCGGTTGAGGCCCTGACCCGCCAGGTTAAAAAATACAAAGAAAAAACCAGAACATACTGATAATAAGCAAGTTGTTCAGCGAAAACCCCGGTCCAAAGCCGGGGTTTCTTTTTGCATTTCAGTTTCCCCGGCCTTTTTGGGTTAAACCTTGATTTTTCTGCCAAAAAGCCAAAAAAATCTTGTCCAATATTGTTGGGTCAATAAACTTTTATACATTTGCAGTCCTTTTTAGAAAAGGTGGGTGGTGAAAACCGACCAAAAAGTTCTTTGAAATCAGGGAAAAGCGCAATAAAAATTGTGGCACCCGTATACTCAAAATCAACCAACTTAGCCGGTGTAGCTCAGCTGGTAGAGCAGCTGACTTGTAATCAGCAGGTCGATGGTTCGAATCCTTTCGCCGGCTCTTTATTTTAAAGAGATTCCAGTGAGGTTGATTTTGGGTATACGGTGGTCGAGCTTAAGGGGAGATACTCAAGCGGCCAACGAGGACAGACTGTAAATCTGTTGACCTAGTCTTCACAGGTTCGAATCCTGTTCTCCCCACATTCAACAGTAAACAGTACGCCGTGCGCAGTATGTAGTCTTAAACCACTGCGAACTGAGCACTAATGACTGCGCACTACATTTAGCGGAAGTAGCTCATTTGGTAGAGCATCAGCCTTCCAAGCTGAGGGTGGCCGGTTCGAGCCCGGTCTTCCGCTCTGAATAAAAAAAACGCTCCGGCAATTTTTATTCGCTTTTTTTCCTGATCGCCGCTGTAGCTCAGTGGTAGAGCACTTCCTTGGTAAGGAAGAGGTCGGGGGTTCAATTCCCCCCATCGGCTCTCAATTTTTTTGAGAACCTGGCTCCACAGGCTTCAGCATGCAAAACATGTTGAGTACAGAAAATTCCACTGCAGGGAAATTCTGAACGAATAAGTAAAATAACCGGGCAACCGGGATAGAATAAAAACAAGTTTCGAAACAAACACAATAACCAACAATTAACAAACCATAGCTATGGCAAAAGAGAAATTCGACCGTTCCAAGCCGCACGTGAACGTCGGTACTATTGGCCACGTTGACCACGGAAAAACGACACTTACAGCTGCGATCACTACTGTGCTTGCGAGCAAAGGTCTTGCTGAGGTACGTGACTTCTCGTCAATCGACAACGCTCCGGAAGAAAAAGAACGTGGTATCACAATCAATACCGCTCACGTAGAATATTCAACTGAAAAACGTCACTACGCGCACGTAGATTGTCCAGGCCACGCTGACTATGTGAAGAACATGGTTACAGGTGCTGCCCAGATGGACGGTGCAATTCTTGTTGTAGCTGCGACCGATGGTCCTATGCCACAAACACGTGAGCACATCCTTCTTGCACGCCAGGTAGGTGTTCCGCAAATCGTTGTGTTCATGAACAAAGTGGACATGGTTGATGACCTGGAACTTCTTGACCTCGTTGAGATGGAAATCCGCGAACTGCTTACGTTCTATGGTTTCGATGGCGACAACACGCCCATCATCCAGGGATCTGCCACAGGCGCTCTGGCTGGTGAAGCAAAATGGATTACTGCTATCGA
>DATHKF010000060.1:0-3269 GCA_035489505.1 Bacteroidia bacterium
TCCGACAACCAGCACAACATGTTTTATGGCGAAGAAGCTGAAGGTCAAATGAAGATTGATGATTTGAAAATGAAATCGTTCATGATCCAGTTTTCGAAAGAATCATTCCAGAACATTGTGCACGACGGAAATGATGCGCTCAAAAAATTTTCAGACAATGTAACATCCGGAAAGTCTGTTGCGTTTTCAGACACCAATCTCGAAATCGATCTGCCCCTGCAAAACTGCATGAGTTCGATCCTGAACTGCAATTACAACAACTCGTTGAAACGAATGTACTTTCTGTCGAAGACGATCGAAATGCTCGTTCTGCAGGCAGAATCATTTGACCGCACACTGCACCGGAAGGAAACGTACCTGACCAAAGAGTATGACCGGGAACGGATCCTGTTCGCGCGCGATTACCTGCTCAAAAATATTGACGCTCCACCAACGCTTTCGGAGTTGTCCAAAATTGCGGGCATCAATGAGTACAAACTCAAAAAAGGGTTTAAGGAAATTTTTGGCCAGACCGTTTTCGCTTACCTCGCCGATGTGCGCCTGGAAGTTGCCAAAAACGATTTGCTGGAAAAACAAAAATCGGTAACTGAAATTGCTTTTGCGTTGGGCTATTCTTCGCTTCAGCATTTCAGCACGGCGTTCAAAAATAAATTTGGAATAACGCCGAGTGATGTGTTGAAGCGGTGAAACGTTATCGCCATAGGATTTACGCACTGCGATCACTATATTTGGATATCAACCGATCTTCAATGAAAATCCTGCTGGCTTCACTGTGTTTTCTTTTCGCACTTCCCGTTTTTGCACAGGTCAAGGAAAACGACACTGCATTTTTCCAGGTCGGCAACGGCACACGGGGAGGAACGATCTGGATCAGCAAGGGTGAAATGCACCAGTTCTGGTTCTGCGACATCTGCGTGGGTGAAGAGACACTCGGAAAATACACGCAGAAAGGCGACACCCTTTTTGTGACAGACACAGTGCTCATCGTCTACAGCCCGCACTTTGCAACTGCAACAGATACAACCGTAACACGCTGTCATCGCGTAGATACATTGTACCTGGGAAAGATCGGAGAGTTTGATTGTCTTTATGGTGACGCTGCAAAATTCGCGCACGCTTCTGATCTGTTTGCAGAAAGCAATGATCGTCGGGTGCTGGAATCATTTATGATCGGCATTGCGAGAAAAGAATAACATGTTTTTATACCACACACAATCCCATCCATCGTGATCCCCTTCCAAACCCTCGACTGGTCTTCCATTCCGAAAACCGAACACAAAGGAGACACCGGAACTTCGTTCTGGCAAACTATTCAGCTTCCCGGCTTAAGAATCCGCATGGTGGAATATTCACCCGCTTACCTGGCCGATCACTGGTGCAGTAAAGGGCATGTTATTCTTTGTGTGGAAGGAGAATTCGTGAATGAACTGGACACCGGCGAAAAAACCGTGATGTCGAAAGGAATATCGTACGTGGTTTCTGATGGCGCAAGTTCACACCGTTCTTTTTCCGAACACGGGGCTAAACTTTTTATTGTGGATGGTGATTTTTTAAAAACGAATTAAACAATCCTGTAAATGATGAAAGCATTTTTGTTTTCCGTTCTCGCCCTTACACTGGCCTTTTGTTCTTCACCAAACGAACCGGTGAAACCACCACTGAATTTCAAAATAGAAATCAGCGAATGGGCCATGATGGTCGACAATTTGTATGTAATCACGCCCGATTCTATAAACATAAAATACAATAGGACACCCGGTGATGAAAGCTTCTACACCAAAAAGCTTTCGGCCACAGAAAAAGCCGCGATTACAAAAGCACTTCAGGCGATTGATCTCGGTACGCTCACAGCAAATTATATCGAAGACTCCGGCGTCGATTGTGCGCTGGAATATGATTTCACCCTTACGGTCGACAGCACAACAAAAGTTTTTCACATTTATCAAACGAAACAGGATGAAGTTTTTAACCTGGTTGAAGTCGTTAACCGTTGCATCCCGAAGAATTTTCAAATCGGGTACACCGAAGAGTATTTCAGGTATGAATGACCCTGGGAGACCCTTACTAACCCTCAAAGGGTTATATGCCTTGCAGGGTTGTGAAGGGTGGGTACACTTACTAGCCCTTCCCCACCCTCAAAGGGTTAGCACAGTTGAAAGTCCTGGGTCATTATCGTCCCAACCCGAAAGGAAAATGGAAGAACGCATACGACCGCGGATTCTGTTCTGTGAAGGAAGGTGAATGGATATATTACAATGAATCCGGTGAGGTCATTAAAAAAGAAATATATACAAACGGGAAACTTGTTGAGTAATTCTCCGTCACTAATTACAATGAAAGCATACTTCCGCGATTGATAAATCGGAAGAACTAGTCGTCATACTCTTCCGACCCCAGCACCCAGATAAACGACTGCAGATCGATGTAATCCTTCGGGCGATACGCTTTGGTGTCTTTCCTCACCTGCGCCGCAAACTCAATCAGGCTTTGGTACGTTTCCCAGTTTGGTTTTGACGTGTAATAAAAATCAAACTTATATTTTTCTGCAGCCAGTTGTGTAACTCTCGGCTTCAGAAAAATATGTTCTTGAGGATTTCCGATAAAACCAAATACGGTGACCAACGGCCAGGTCAGCACGCGGGTTTGCTTTCGCGGCAGCTTTCCAACGACTTCTGCAAAACGTTCAAAGCGATCAGGAAGATCGTCTGCGCCATAGATGTAATCGAACAATCCCGTTGCAAATGCTCTTGCGCCGTGTGGAAATTTAAGTGCATCGCGGAGCGCCATTTTTTCGAAAGAGAACAAAAGGTTTGTTCGCGATTCAATGCGTACGGCTTCAAACGCAATTTCTTTAAACTTTCCTTCGCCCAGCATGGCGGCAAATGTTGCACGGTTCAATGACTCCTTGAACTGCATGTGTGCATCCGATTTGTACTGGCGCTCCCAATCGATGTATTTCTGATCGCTGTACCCTTTAGGAAAGTAATACAGAAATTTTTTCAGGCTCCGCTTGCGTGCTTTTTCTACCGGGTCGGTTTTTGTCGCTGTTGCCATAATGAAAGGCATTGTTTCCTTTCATTATGCAAATCCCATGCACGAAAACAGCAGAGGCATTTTATCCGTCCGGAAATGATTTCCCCCAGCGTAATGTGGTATTTTACCCGTTAAATCGGGAAGAAATTACACATGGACGCGCAGGCGCCTGGTGTGAAAAGACGATCCTATTGCTCCGTCTTAAACTCACTCGTAAAGTGAAACTCAATATTCGG
>DATHKF010000061.1:0-2666 GCA_035489505.1 Bacteroidia bacterium
TTCCTCGGATTGTTTCGCATCATGAATACACAATGCACTTACTGCGCACTGGCTACTTCCCTTTCGCGTTGCCCATGGTAGGCTTCACATCTCCCTGCACGGGATATTTTTCAGTGGCCGGCTTTTTCTCGCTGGCATCTGCCTTCTTGCGGATATCATTGTAAAGCACGCTGTCCGGTTTACCAATGTATTCCTTCAATACTTTGGACTGCTCGGCATACGATGAAGTAGGATAGGTCTTGATGATGAAATCATACAACTCACGCGCGCGGTCTGCTCCGTTGTTTACATTTTCCAGGTGTGAATCGTAAACATAAGCAGCAGCAAAACACGCATCCGGGTATTTCGGGTAGTTCAGGTGATTTTCAAGAATGGTTTCGAGATACACCGCAGCCTGCTGGTAGTTGCCTGTTCCCTGTGCAATGTCCGATGCTTTGAAAAGATACTCCGGCGTGAGCGAATCATTCGGGTATTTCACGCAAAAGTCATTGTAAGCACGGAGCGCATCGAGGGCCAGTTTGGAATCGAATGTTTTGCTGGCGCGCATCTGGTTTTCCGCTTCGATGATCTTATCGAGATACAATTTTTTCGCTGCTTCCACCTGGGCGAGGCTGTCATTCTTGGGTGCGTCGCCACCGTTTCCGCAGGAATAAAATACGGAAGCTGTAAGCACGGTTACTAAAATCAAAAATTTGTTCATGGATATATTTTTAGATCGGTATCTATTTGGAAGGAAATTTCATTTTGTAATCCACTTCAACGCGTCCTTTGCTGATGTCGTTAAGCTTCCGCTGAAGCAATCTTTTTCGGATGGGATTGATCCGGTCGGTAAACAATTTCCCTTCGATGTGGTCGTACTCGTGCTGAATGATTCTTGCCGCCAGCCCTTTGAATGATTCCGTCATCGGTTTGAAATCTTCATTGAGATAGGTAATCTTCAGTTCCGGTTTGCGCATAATGTCTTCGCGGATCTTCGGAATGCTCAGGCAGCCTTCGTTAAACGCCCATTCTTTTCCTTTTTCGTCAGTGATTTTTGCGTTGATAAAAATCCGCTTAAAACCTTCGAGGGCTGCTTCTTCGTCATTGTCAGGATCAACGCTGAACGGGGTTGCATCTACAATAAAAAGGCGGATGGATTTGCCCACCTGTGGCGCAGCCAGTCCAACTCCTTTTGCATTGTACATCGTATCAAACATATCTGCAATGAGTTTGCTTAGCCCGGGATAGTTAGCGTCTATTTCAACTGCCACTTTCTTCAGAACAGGGTCGCCAAAGGCCACGATAGGAAGAATCATGGCGCGAAATTAGTCGTTTTTTTGGTTTCTGGTTTCAGGTTTGACGAACCAGAAACCAGAAACTTTTAACTAGTTCAACTCCATGTACGATTGCAGGATGATTACGGCTGAAACTTCATCGACCAAGGACAATGACTGATGGAAATTTCACCGCATACGAGGCGCGGAGGCGCAGAGTTTAAGCCTTAAATGGAACTGGCACTGGCCGCTGAGCCGCAACTCTGCGGTCATTGCTCACTCACGAGCAGCAATTCTCGGCGCCTCAGAATCTCCGCGGTTATTTTTTGATAACGTGTGATTAATGTTTCTGTTCAAGGTATGACTGCAACATAATCGTCGCCGAAACTTCATCAACCAGGGCCTTATCCTGCCGGTCTTTTTTCTTCATGCCCGAATCCAGGATGGCTTTCGTGGCCATTTTAGACGTGAAGCGTTCATCGACCCGGGCGATTTTCATTCCCGGGAAATTCCGTTTCAGCGAAGTCACAAATCCATCGGCATGTTCGCTTGCATCCGTTTTTTCACCTCTCAGGTTTTTCGGGTCACCCACCACAATCGTTTCCACGGATTCTTTTTCCATGTACTTTTTCAGCCAGTCGATGATGTCTTTGCTGTGCACTGTCGTTAATCCTGTGGCGATCATTTGCAGGGGATCGGTTACTGCGATTCCGCAGCGTTTGGTTCCGTAATCGATTGCAAGGATTCGCGCCATTTGATCACAAGATAATTGGTTTCCTTTTAACGTTGATTGCGCCTGCCGGCAGCAAGGAATGATTCCTCGTCCCTTTCACTTCGTTCAAGGGACATGTGATCCCCTCCGGGATCATAATCAACGCGTTGTTTAATCGACTTCGGAGAAGTCGCATGTTCCTTGAACGAAGAGAAAGGGAAATAAAAAGAAAATTCCTTGCTGCCGGCAGGCGTAATCTGCGTTTGACCTGAGAATATTACCCAAAGCGCACTATTTTCGTGCAATATTCCTGTATATGCAAGACATCATCGAATCGGCCTGGAATGACCGCACACTGCTTCAGAAACCTGAGGTTAAAAAAGTAATTGAAGACGTGATCGAAGGTCTCGACAAAGGACGCATCCGCGTAGCTGAGCCTGACGGCGAGGATTGGAAAGTAAACGACTGGGTGAAAAAAGCCGTCATCATGTATTTTCCCATCCGCAAGATGGAAACGATTCACGTGGGACCACTCGAGTTTCACGATAAGATGGCGCTGAAGAGCAATTACGCCGAGCTTGGCGTTCGTGTTGTTCCGCATGCAGTAGCACGGTATGGCGCGTTTCTTGCCAAAGGTGTGATTATGATGCCAAGCTATGTGAACATCGGCGCGTACGTGGATTCCGGAACGATGGTCGATA
>DATHKF010000062.1:0-2505 GCA_035489505.1 Bacteroidia bacterium
ACGATAGGAAATGCTGCGATGTCTACCACTAATTTTATCGGCACAACCGACGGAAATCCGTTGATCATGAAAGCAAACAACACGGAACTGATGCGGTTGCATCCTGCAGGATTGGTAGGCGTTGGAAATTTTTCCGTCACTGCTCCGGGTGAATTTTTTCATGTGGATCGTCCGGGAATAAATGGTAGCGCAGAAGGTGTTGCGCGGTTTTCGGTTGCTGATGCTTCCGGTTCGTGGCTTGCGATTCAGAACGGAACCAGCATCGACAATATTTTCCAGCCGAAAATATTCGCGTGGCAACAAGGCACATTACTGCCTTCGTTGGTGATTGAGGCTGATAACAACAACGACGCAGGAACATTTCCGGTGATTGTAATCAACGGAAAAAGTGTGGGCGATGATGTAAGTTTCCGTCCGTTGTTTGCCGTGCAGGACAATGGTGTTTCACGCCTGTTCATTGACCAGGATGGAAAAACGGGAATTGGAACAACCAGTTTAGGTTTCTCCACTTTACTCGTGAACGACCTTACAGGAAGCGGTGTTTCCATTGAAGGCCAAAGCAGCAATTCGAGTAACGCTTCGATTTACGTGAATGCGCTTGCAGCCACAGCGAACGCCGGAATTGGGTTTGAAAATCAGTCGAGCTTGTACGCCTACCTGGGAATCAACCAGCAACACGATTGGTTTCTTTCGGTTGGAAGTAATACCAGCGCGATTTACGTGAACAGTACGAATGGTGCCGTGTCCATCGGAACCACAGTTGCCTCAAGCCGCCTTCATGTGGAACAGAATACTGCGGGCAGGGCAGCCATTACAATTAAGAATACAAGCACGTCCAATGTCTCGGAAGAGGTGCTGCTTTTTGAAAACGAAGAAGGAAGCTTCGCCGGCATTTCGAATTCTGACCAGGCCAGCACGTTTACACCGCACTCGTTGAACATTTTCAATAATCGTTCCAGTGGAAATATCCGTTTCATTACTTCCGGAGTGACGAGAACATTTATCGCAACCAACGGCAACATCGGAATTGGATTTGATTTTGTAAACCCATTGAGTATACTCCACCTGAATGGTGTGAACTGGAGTTCTAATCCGTTGATTCTTGAGAACTCTGTAGCGGCCACCACGGGACCAACCATTGAGTTCAAAGGAGCAGCATACAAATATTCATTGATCGGTTGTACGAACAACGGCTCTGCACCCGGCACAAATCATTTTGGGCTTTATGATGACGTTGCGGGACAATACCGTTTCGTGATCAATTCAAATGGCTGGATGGGAATCGGAGTTCTTGTACCTGCAGGCTCTGAAAAACTTCGCGTGTGCGGAAGCATTGTTGCTACAAGCGCAACGATCACTACTTCTGCCTGTCCATCAGACCGCCGTTTGAAAACGAACATCAATCCGATTGTTTCTCCATTGGAAAAAATCATGCGCCTGGAAGATGTAACGTTCTACTGGGACACCGCAGCGCATCCCGACATGATGTTCCCAACCAATCTTCAGTACGGATTTATTGCGCAGCAGGTAGAAACCGTGTTGCCAGAGCTGGTGATGACTGATTCGGTGAGCGGATACAAGTCGGTGAATTATGTGGCAGCTGTTCCTGTTCTCGTAGGAGCAGTGCAGGAACAACAGGCACAAATTGACCAGCAGCAAGCGCAGATCAATCAGCTCATGCTGATGAACCAGCAGAACCAGGCAGAGATACAGGCGCTGAAAGAAGAAACTGCGAAGCTGAAGGAAGCGCAGGCAGGAACTGTTGCTCCGGCGACTGAGCAGGGGTACGTCGCGCCGAAGTAAACCAGCTGCGCTAACCCGATCACGTTGCCGAATAATCTGGCCGTATCGTTTCCCGTATCCGGTAGTTATACCGGTAATGAAACGGACGATCTTCTATGTTGCCTTTTGTTTTGCTGCGTGTGGCGATGGCCCTGTACAGGTAAATCGCCACGACATGATCGGAAAGTATGTTGTCCTCAAGCGGGAGCCGGCTCAGCCGGCAAGCGGATGGTCTTATGGTCAGCAGCAACAACGTGAACTTACTTTGTTTAGTGATTCGACTTACAATGAAGTGAACATGAACTGGTCGTCTTTCGAATTGATCAGTCCGTGGGGAACCTGGGGTTTGCGCGGTGATACAATTGTATTGACTCCTTGTGGAGAATTGCCATGGGAAGAATCCAATTCATTCCGAAAACCTTTTGACTCCCCCTTAGTTTCCGCAGGATGTATTGACTATCAACCGCGATACTTGCTGGTGCTGGACGGAGACCATTTAAAAATATTGTCCGAAGGATTTCTTGAAGGAAGTGTTCTTTCACGTCATTGACGACAACATTCAGGTTCTCGTGCTTAATCTCTAATTTAGCATCATGAAACTCGACATACTAGCCATTGGTGTTCATCCCGACGATGTGGAATTGAGTTGTGCAGGAACGTTGTTGCGTCATATCGCCGCCGGTTACACAGCCGGAATTCTTGATCTCACACAGGGAGAATTGG
>DATHKF010000063.1:0-4121 GCA_035489505.1 Bacteroidia bacterium
CGCATTCTGATGATGGGATTTGTTGGCATTTTCATTGCATCGATCGTAAACTGGTTTATGCAGAGTGAAATGATGCATTACATCATATCCTTCGTCGGCGTGGCCGTCTTTACCGGTCTTACTGCATACGATGTTCAGAAGCTGAAGCAGATCGGCGCACAGCAAACAGATAGCGCCAGTGCAGCAAAACTTTCGATCATGGGTGCGCTCACCCTGTATCTTGATTTCATTCTCCTGTTTCAGTTCCTGCTGCGTTTGCTGGGAAGCCGGAAATAGTCTTTGAAATCGGGCGCTCGTTTTACGTCATTGCGAGCGAAGCGAAGCAATCCCCGCTTCGAAGATGGGATTGCTTCGCTTCGCTCGCAATGACTTTAAGAAACAACCCGAACACAAACTCAGTCACACCAAAACTCACCAATGAAAAAAGCGTACATCTTCCCCGGGCAAGGCTCCCAGTTTTCCGGAATGGCGAAAGATCTTTATGAGAATTCACCACTCGCGAAAGAAATGCTTGACCGCGCAAACGATATTCTCGGATTCCGCATCACAGACATTATGTTCTCCGGTTCTGATGAAGAACTGAAACAAACCAAAGTCACACAGCCTGCGATTTTTCTGCATTCCGTTGTGTTGAGCGCAACACTCGGTGATTCGTTTCAACCCGATATGGTTGCCGGACATTCACTCGGTGAATTTTCTGCACTCGTTGCCAATCAAACACTCACGTTTGAAGACGCGCTTGTACTTGTTTCCAAACGCGCATTGGCCATGCAGAAAGCCTGCGAAGCAACTCCATCGACCATGGCCGCAGTACTGGGAATGGACGACGCGAAAGTGGAAGAGATCTGCGCATCCATTACAGACGACGTAGTTGTTGCAGCGAATTACAATTGTCCCGGACAACTCGTGATTTCCGGTTCTTTAACCGGCATCAACAGAGCTGTGGAATTGCTCAAAGCTGCAGGAGCCAAACGCGCACTTGTACTTCCGGTGGGTGGTGCATTTCACTCGCCCCTGATGGAACCCGCACGTGTGGAACTCGAAGCCGCCATCAAAGCGACTAATTTCCAAACACCCATCTGCCCGGTTTACCAGAATGTAAACGCCAACCCGGTGACGAGTCCCGATGAAATCCGCCAGAATCTCATTTCACAGCTCACCGCGCCCGTAAAATGGACGCAAACTGTGCAAAAAATGACTGCTGACGGAGCTACACACTTTGTGGAAGTTGGCCCCGGAAAAGTGCTCCAGGGATTGGTGAAAAAGATCAGTCCAACGGTGGAAGCCGCCAGCGCATAGGTTCTCAACACGATTTTCTTAAAAAAACGCAGCCGGTGTACACCTTGGCTGCGTTTTTGCGTTATACATTGTAGCGGCTAAACTGTGTATTCATGAAACGCGCTCTACTCATTCTTTTTCTTCTGATTTCGGTCAGTTCTTTTGCCCAGTTTTTCCAGGGATGGGGAATTATGGCTGGCGGAACATTGGGAAGACAATACTGGTATTACGATGAACCCATCGGCAAAGAGAAACAGAAATATCTCCTGCGCTGGAACGGTGAAGTGTTCGCAGAATTTGGACATCATCCCACTTTTCGTTGGGTAACCGAATTGCAGTACAATGCAAAAGGGACCAAGCGTGAAGAAGTGGACGGATCAACAACCAAATATCTCAACCACTACGCGGCCTGGAATAATTACCTGATGATCCGCAAAGAAATGTTTGCGATTATTCCTTACGTAAAAATCGGTCCGCGACTGGAGTACGTGGTCAGTTCACCACAGGACTTCAAAAAATTCCATTTAACCGGATCGCTGGGTGCGGGCGTTGAATTCGTCGCCTTCGGTCCCGTGCGCTTCATTACCGAAGCACATTGGGTTCCTGATCTCTCACGGTCTTACGTGGGCGTTCCCGATATCAAACAACACGCCTGGGAATTACGCGTAGGGTTGAAATTTCCGTTTGGAGGTGGTGGGGAAGCGTGTCCGCCGGTGTATAAGTAATTTCACCGCTGAGACGCTGAGGCGCAGAGAAAAGCATTACTTGTTATGATTCAAGATGGCGCTGTGCGCTCAGTAACAAAAAATGTTTCGCCTGCATTACCATAGCATTGACCGGTGGTATCTCAGTTTGAGCATGTGATATTTTGACACGGCGCGTTACCGTTATCTCGCCGTGAGCGCCTGGGCTTAGAATAAGAAATGCCGTAAAAATGCGCCGTGTCGCCGTGTCAAAAAAGCAAAGTGAGACACTACCCTCGGCGATCAATGTTTCCCAGAGGAACACATAAACCAAACTCCGCGGCTCTGCGCCCGCGGTGAAAAAAAGGCGCGCAGAGCCGCGTTACATTCCGTAAATTCGTCTATGCCCCGGCTAGCATTCCTGCTGATCCTTCTCTTTCCTTCGCTCTCCTGGGGACAAAAACTTTTCCAGCTGGAAATCGTGGAGAATCCCGATGCGGGTATACTGAAGAAAACGAAGTACGAAAAATCGTTTGCCAAAGTAACCGATCGCGAAAAGGAAACACGTGCCGTGCTCATCTCGTTGTGGGACCGCGGTTATCTCACAGCAAAGACAGATAGCATCCGGCAGGATTCCGTGAAGCAAACGGTTTACATCAATCCGGGTCAGCAATATCAATGGGCGTATCTCTCGCCGGGAAATGTGGACGAAGAAATTCTTTCCTACGCCGGTTACCGCAAACGAAATTTTCGTGGCGATTTTTTCAGGTTCCGGGAAGTCGCACGGATCCAGGAAAAAATCCTGACGTGGTGTGAGAACAACGGCTACCCGTTTGCCGCAGTACGGCTCGACAGCGTTCTTTTTGAAAACGACGGACGCATACGCGCGAGCCTGTATCTCGATAAAAACCGTTTCACAAAAATCGATTCCATCGAAGCGAAAGGCAGCCTGAAAGTTTCAGAATCGTTTTTGTACAGCTACATCGGCATTTCGCCCGGTGATGCGTACGACGAAAGTAAAGTCGCAGGAATTTCTCCGCGCATCCGCGAACTTTCTTTTGCGCGTGAAGCAAAACCATTCACCATCCTGTTTACGGAAAAGTATACGAAACTCACGCTGTACCTCGACAAGAAGAAAGCCGGACAATTTGATGGTATCGTTGGAATTCTTCCCGACAACAACACCGGAAAAGTTTTGTTCACCGGTGATGTACGCCTGAAACTGCAGAACAGTTTACGTCGTGGAGAGTTGATAGAACTCAACTGGCGTCGCCTGCAGACACAAACGCAGGATCTGAAAGCGCGTATCGCCTACCCTTATTTGTTCCGGACACCGGCAGGCGTGGATTACAACATCAAGCTCTACCGGCGCGACACGTCGTTCCTGCACGTGCAACAGCAGTTCGGATTGAATTACATTTTCTACGGCAATACGGGAATCCGCGCTTACGTAAAAAACACAACCTCCAGTTTGCTGTCCACAACCGGAATGGAAAATCTCACGACGCTTCCTTCCAGCGCAGATATTTCCTCGACTTCGTATGGGTTAGGATTTCACATCGAACGGCTCGATTATCGTTTCAATCCGCGCAGGGGATTCACGATGGATTTTCAGTGGGACATCGGAACGCGCACAATCAAAATCAATTCGGGACTGAACCCCGTGATTTACGAAGGATTGAAATTGCGGACCACGCAATATTCTTCTGCATTCACCGCCGAGAAATTCTGGCCCATCGGAAAAAGAACGACCATAAAAACGGGCGTACAGTCGGCCTGGATCTTCAACAGCGGTTTTCTTTTCCGCAATGAATTGTTCCGCATCGGAGGATTAAACACCCTGCGTGGATTTGATGAAGAATCAATTTTCGCTTCTACGTACGCCGTAGGTACTGTGGAATACCGGTACCTGCTCGAGGAAAATTCGTGGTTCTTCGTATTTACTGATCTCGCCTGGTACGAGAACAACAGTAAAGACACGTGGGATACCGATACGCCGTACGGATTCGGAACGGGTGTAACATTTGAAACAAAAGCCGGTATTTTTGCATTGACGTATGCATTAGGCAGTCGCTATGGCCAGCCCATCCAGTTGCGCAGCGGTAAAATTCACGTCGGTTTCATCGGATTGTTTTAATATTGCTTTGTGAGAGAACGATC
>DATHKF010000064.1:0-3213 GCA_035489505.1 Bacteroidia bacterium
AGATCGGTGATGAGTGAAATGAGGTCTGTGGAAACCGGTGCAGGATTGTCGCGCAGATTATCGTAAGTAGCTTTGGAAACTTTCACGTACTGCTTGCGGTCGATCCAGCATTCGTAGTGGTCCCATTCAATGCGGATCCTGTGCCAGCTGTCTTTCTCTTCGAGAATTTCAAATGCATCACCGAACAGGAGTTGGGTCACCATCTCACTCTTGTCGGAAGCTTCGCTTCGGCAAGGGATGATACTCAGGTTGCAGACTCCGTAGAAATGATTCAAGATTGAAAGATTCAAGATTAAGCCATTCGCACCTCTTGTCTCACCTCGGTCTGACAAGTCGGCCAGAACTAGTGTCAGGATAAATTCTCCACCACAATAGCACTCGCACCACCGCCACCGTTACAAATTCCGGCTGCACCATAACGCGCTCCGTTTTGTTTCAGGACATGCAGCAGCGTAACAATAATGCGTGCACCGGAAGCACCAAGCGGGTGGCCCAAAGCAACGGCGCCACCGTTCACATTTACTTTTGCGGCATCCAGCTTCATCAGTTTCAGGTTAGCCAGCGCAACAACTGCAAAGGCTTCGTTGATCTCAAAGAAATTGATATCCGACATTTTCAACCCGGCTTTTTCAACCGCGCGTGGAATAGCCACAGCAGGTGAAGTGGTGAATTTCTCCGGGGCCTGTTCTGCATCGGCATACGAAAGAATACGCGCAACTGGCTTCAATCCCAATGCAAGCATTTTCTCTTTGCTCATCAGCACGAGCGCAGCAGCGCCGTCGTTGATGGTGGATGCGTTCGCAGCCGTAACGGTTCCTTCCTTCGTAAACACCGGTTTCAATCCCGGGATTTTATCGAAGAAAACGTTTTTGTATTCTTCATCTTCCGCAACCACCACATCACCTTTACGCGTTTTTACAGTTACAGGAGCAACTTCATCTTTGAATTTTCCTGCAGACCATGCCGCAGCAGAACGCTTGTACGATTCAATCGCGTAAGTATCCTGTTGTTCGCGCGTGATGCTGTGTTCTGTTGCACATAGATCTGCAGAGCAGCCCATCGCGTTATTGTTGTACACATCGGTCAAACCATCTTTTACAATTCCATCGATGAGTTGTCCGTGTCCGTATTTGTAACCATAACGTGCTTTCTCCATGTAAAACGGAGTTGCCGACATATTTTCCATTCCTCCGG
Organism: Bacteroidia bacterium; assembly: GCA_035489505.1. GTDB lineage: Bacteria > Bacteroidota > Bacteroidia > Palsa-965 > Palsa-965. The sequence continues at coordinate 1,195 of DATHKF010000064.1, forward strand.
CAACAACAACATCACTGTCGCCAAGCAGGATTGCCTGTGTTCCGAAAATCACCGACTTCATTCCGGAAGCACACACCTTGTTCACCGTAGTGCAATTGACCTGGTCAGGAAGATCCGCAAATTTTGCAGCCTGCCGTGCAGGAGCCTGCCCGAGATTGGCCTGCAACACACTTCCCATAAAAACATCCTGTACATCAGCACCACTGATCCCTGCACGTTCCACCGCAGCTTTTATTGCCGTTGCGCCCAACTGTGTTGCTGATACTTCAGCCAATGCGCCACCGAAACTTCCCATTGGAGTGCGCACTGCCGAAACGATATATACTTCTTTCATAAAACCGGAATATTTAGATTGATTAATTACGGCGCAAAGTTAATAATTTAAGGCGGAAAGAGTGCCACTAAGTCACTAACCCATTATCCGCAGGTCTATACCGGGCCTGACTTGATTATAGAAAAATCCGCAGGTCTTTTGCCGGTATTTAAGGACACAAAAAAGCCCGCCCAAACCGGGACGGACTTAAAGGAGAATGCTCCGAATTATCTCACCAATGAAAAGCTCCCTTGTAATTGAGCGGCTTTCGGGATGATGAAAATTAATTCACAAACACTTTTCTTACTATGCGTACACCGTTTACTTCAATCGCTACGATGTAAATGCCTGATGATGGTTCCTGGAGCACAAGTGAATTATCGGATTGTGTGAATTCCGCGTTTTGGCCCAACACATTATGAACACCTGTTACTTTATAGGCTTGGCCATTGGTGTTGATATTGATGGTGCCGTCGGTTGTCGAAAAAATGTCAATTTGAGAAGCCTGGCTGATGGTATTCATCCCCGTAACATTTTGGCCAAGTGTAATATCATCCACTGCGAATGAAGGATCGGTGCCCTGTCCATCGTCATTGTTTGCCCATCTGAAACCGATTTTTACATTCGCATTGTTGTCTGCAGAAGCGGGAAGTGCCACAGTAATTGCTGTCCACTGTCCTGCGGCAGCGCAAGTGGTCGGCGTTTTTGCAAGTGCATCGATTGTTGTCCATGTCGTGCCGCCATCTGCGGAATATTCAAGGGAAGCATCATCGAATGGGCCGTCTCCATTTTCAAGGTAAACGAAAGAAACAGAGATGTTTGATTTTGCAGAGCAATTAATCGCTGGCGATTCGATACGACGATCTGTCACAGCGCAATACCCCAATCCACAAAGGCCTCCCGAAAAGTAGGTGGCTCCGGAATCTGCTGCAATGATGAATTGAGGAGTAATAATGGTAACGTTGCTTACGTGCAGAGACGCATTGGTTACACTGCTTGTAATGCAATTGGAAGCACAATTTCCCGCCCCGGTTCCCGAACAGGTTGAACTTACAAACCACGAATTTGCGTAGGTCTCTGCTGGTATCAAAGACGTCATGGTCCACTGACCATTAGGGTCTGTGTAAGCTGTCGCAAGTGTTCCGCGGTTGCAACCTGTTCCGAAGTCGTCGGTCCAGAAAACCTGGGTGTGCGCAACTGTAGCGGTAAAAAGCAAGACTGTAATCGTGTAGAGGTTTTTCATTGTTTTTGGTTTTGGCTAAGCAAGATACATCAAATTTGATTTCTCCTGAACCCCGTAACCCCAAATCCACAACCTCGGGCCGATGAATCCTGAATGGTGGAAATTTGTGAGCCCAACTGGCGGTTTTCTTTTAAGCAAATCTTTTCGGGAGCGATTTGGGATTTGCGATTCAGTGCTGCGGATTTTGTTGAAACGGTTTAAAGACCTGCAGAAAATGGGACTAAGGCTCCAAGGATCGCAAAATCAGAAAAGGACTCATAACTTATAAAAACTTGGTGCTTCTTAGAGCCTTTGTGCCTTAGTGGCAAAATCATAAATCCGTATTTTCGTTGTTCCCAATGAACCGACTTTTTTCATTTCTCCGCGACAGGCATTCTTTCATCTACAAAGGCTTTCTCTTTGTCGCAAGTTTGCTGGTCATTGTCTGGTTCAGTCCACGGGAAGCACGATTTCGCTATGACCT
>DATHKF010000065.1:0-4804 GCA_035489505.1 Bacteroidia bacterium
CCGCGCAGACGCTTTCTGTGAGCGCATCCGGAAGCTACAATGTGATGGTGACTGATCCTTTGACCGGTTGCATGAACAGCGACACGATCACAGTAACGATCAATGCTGTACCTGTTGTGGCACTTGGAGCAGACATTACCCAATGCGGAGGAACTGTCGTGATGGATGCGGGTAACGCCGGAATGAATTATCTCTGGAACGACGGTACAACTACGCAGACACTAACCGTGAGCACGCCAGGTACCTATTACGTTATGGTGACCGATCCAGTAACGAATTGCATGGGCAGCGATACCATCGTGGTGATGATCAACGCGAATCCAACAGTTGCTCTCGGAGCTGACGTTATCCAATGCGGCGGTACCGTAGTACTGAATGCAGGTAACAGCGGAATGGATTACCTGTGGAGCGACAACAGCACCGGTCAGATGTTGACCGTAAGTGCGTCGGGAACATATTACGTTACAGTTATTGATTCTGCATCCGCATGTTCAGGATCTGACACCGTTGATGTACTCATCAATGCGTTACCGTCAGTTACATTCACTTTGGCAACCAGCACCGTGTGTGTGGATGATGGTTCCTTTACGTTAACGGGGGGATCGCCTGCGACTGGTATATATTCCGGAACAGGTGTAAGTGGAGGAGTATTTTCACCGGGCACCGCAGGAACCGGGCCTCACGTGATCACGTACACTTACGTAGATCAGACTACCGGTTGCGTGAATTCAGCGACGCAAACAATTTCCGTAAACGCGTGTGTGGGCATTGCTGAGCAGAGTGCGGATGGAATTCGTGTTTATCCGAATCCAACCAGCGGTATCCTGAATGTAGAAACGTCTGCAACGGAATCTACCATTGAGGTGTACAATGCGGTCGGAGAGTTGGTTGAATCGCAACAGGTGAACAACGGGTCAGCGAAAGTTGATCTGAGTACACGCGAGAACGGAATTTATTTCGTCCGGATCTCAACTGCTGATTCTACACGGATTGAAAAGATCATCGTTCAGCATTAACAACTGAAAACCGCTGAAGCGGTTGAGTAATTTATGGATTATACATTGCCGGGGGCTTAAGCCCCCGGCAATGTTTTAGTAAATCGCTGCGCGATTTAATGATTAACCAGAAACCTATTTGTGAAATGATATCACTTCGTGATATCCTCTGTGCGCCGTGCCGCGCAGGAAATAAATAAACACAAAGCGCTCTGTCGCCGTGCCGCCGTGGTATTTTTTTTATGCCGTAATAAATGCCTCAGAACGGCGCACCGAAATGCACAAAAAATCCGCCTTCGCCGAGATGGTTGAACGTATACTCCAACCGGAAAACAATATCGTAATACGTTACAATATCCACTCCGGCACCGTAACCGGAAAGCCAGGTATTTCCCAATGCGTTTCCATCGGAAAGTACTGACGCGCGATCGTCAACATAACCGCCGTCGTAAAAAATTCCGGTGTACACAGCCACGTGAAACATGTTGAATTTCTCCAGCGGCAGCCACTTGAATTTGAACGTTCGTGGTTTCAGCAACTGGTATCGCAACGATGTTTTTGCGATCACGTAACTCTGCCCGTCGATCACGTAATATTCGTACCCGCGCACGTATGTGCTGAATCCCAACGCGCGCTGGTGGTAATACGGCGGATCGTTTCCGGGCAACCATCTTCCACGGACCATGGCGCCTGCAAAAATCCGTTTCGCCACCGGAAACCACTTGCGGTAACTGGCAGCAACAAACGTTACGTTCACGTCTTCACCCGGAAGAATTCCCAATCCGTGACGCGTTACTTCAACGTCGAGGTAATGACCTTTCAACGGGTAATACCGTGCATCGCGGTAATCGAGCACATACTGGTACGACAACGTGAAATACCTCATCCGCGTTGAACCATTGACGAAATAATCATTCGCCAGGTCAAGAACGGTATCGTTCACCTGCAGATCGATAAATTTTGTTTCCAGTGTGTGCCGGCGATAAATTCCTTTTCGCCAGGTGAGTTTCACACTTCCGCTGGTTTCTTTCCGGATGTGCCGCTCGGTGTCTTTGTAAAAAACAAGCTGGTTGTTTTGCGTACGGTAAAACACTTCATGATTCCGCGTGTACAAACCGGTAAAGGAAATTCCAATGGTTTGCTTTTTGTTTATATACGGAATGGAATATTGCCCGCCGAATTGCTGCGAATAACCAAAGCGGCAGATCAGCGCGACCGTTTCCCTTCTGCCGCGGAAGTTGTAACGCGTGAGTAAAAATCCATACGTCGCGCGATCGAGCGTGTGCCCGTTTCGCCACCACGTATTCAGGTTTTGTTCCATCACATCGAAAACCGGTGCAGGCCAGGTGTACCAACGTTCTTTGACGTCGATGGTCACTTCCAGCAATGATGTGCCATCGTAGGCAATATATGTTTCGTGGCTGGTGATTGTCACGAAATTGAAGAGCGATGTATTCAGCAGGTTCTTCTCCGATTGCTTCCGCATGATCTCGAAGTCCTCCATGAGCATGGTGTCGCCCACATGGAACGTGAGTTCACGAAGGATGATCAACGGTTTCGTGGTTTTGTTACCGGTGATAACAATATTCGTTATGCGCACGGGGGTCTTCGGTGGAACGAGTGTGTCCTGGGCCTGCACTTTGAGAAGCGCAAAGAGAATCAAACAGAAAGCAGTCAGGAATTTCCCGCGCAACATGCCTTTTTTGAACTCCGATCAGACGGAAATCAGAGGCGAATATAGTTCATGAATTCGTCGTAACGTTCCTTGAGGTCTTCCTCGTATGCACTTTGATGGAACGTTCCGTTGATCTGGTAATTGTATCGTTCGAATGTCTGAATGATCCGCGATAAATCTTCGCGGTTGATCTTGAGTGTGACTTCAACGCGTGGCGTGCCAGGGATTCCGGCAACATAGGCGCTGAGAATTTTCGCATCATTGCCTTCAACGATCTGCGCGATCTGTGAAAGCGAATAGTCTACGTTATTCACTTCAAGCACGAGAATTCCACCGGGTTCGCGCAAAGCCGCCATCTTCGACAGGTGCTCGGCAATCTTCCTGATCGTTACCGCACCGCAGTATTGTCCGTTTCCATCGAGAATTCCGATCACATCCACGTTCAGTTCCGCCATGAGCTTCAAGGCATCGTACGCATGTTGTCCTTCGCTAAGGACCGGGCGAATCAATGAAAGATGGTTTGAACCGATCGAAGCCTGCGCTTCATCCAGCTCAAACAATTCGCTTTCAGAAATAATACCAATGAAATTTGTTCCGTCCACCACCGGCAGCCAGGAAACTTTGAATTCGTCCATCCATCTCAACGCTTTCTCCGCAGAGTCGTCTGTTTTGAGTGGTGGAATATCATCCGATATGAGCTGACCTATTACCATTTTATTGAATGGGGACAAATTTACGGTTTTATTATCACCTGCCCGACTTCCCCGTTTATCCCTCCTGCTTATATAACGCCAAAACTTCTTAAAGGTTTAATGCGTTTAACAGGTGGTAGCTACGGGGACTCAAAGTGCATGCTTCAGTTTGCATGTGAAGCCCTATTTTTGCAAATCAAAAAACGGGGGTTCTTATGATCAGGCTGAGCGTGAACGTGAACAAGATTGCGACATTGCGAAATGCGCGCGGCGGCAATACTCCCGACGTACTGAAGACTTCCTTAGATATAGAGCGGTTTGGTGCCGATGGAATTACAGTGCACCCCCGTCCTGATGAGCGGCACATCCGTTATTCGGATGTTAAAACGATGCGGCCGTTGTTGAAAACGGAATTTAACATCGAGGGAAATCCCCGTGAAAAGAAGTTCCTGGACCTTGTTTTCCAGGTTAGACCGGACCAGGTGACGCTTGTTCCCGACGCGGTGAACCAACTCACTTCCAACCACGGATGGGATACCATTGCTAACCGCGATTATCTCAAGGAAATTATTGTCGCATTCAAAAGCAAGGGAATCCGGACTTCGATTTTCGTCAACCCGGTTGCGGCCATGGTGAAAGGTGCTGCACTCACCGGAACAGATCGGATTGAATTGTACACCGAGTTGTACGCCCAGAACTACGCGCAAAACCGGGAGGAAGCGGTTTCGTTGTATACCGAAGCGGCGTTGGTTGCGAAACAACATAACATCGGTATCAATGCCGGACATGATTTGAGCCTGGAAAATCTAAAGTTCTTTGTAGATAACGTTCCGGGATTGCAGGAAGTGTCGATCGGCCACGCGTTGATCTCAGACGCGCTTTACTATGGCCTGGAAAATACTGTGCAAATGTATAAGAGGCTGCTTGCCGTTTAGCGATTTAACCACCAAGCTCACGAAGGCCACAAAGCCGTGATACCCGATATCCTGGTGTACTTTGTGACCTTTGTGATTAATTTTACCTATGACTTTCAATTGAAAATATGAAATTGTTTTTCCGCAAAGCCGGCACCGGCAAACCTCTTATCATCCTGCATGGACTATTCGGAATTTCCGACAATTGGGCAGCACTCTCAAAACTCTGGTCGCAGTATTTCACCGTTTACACTGTTGATCTGAGAAATCATGGACAGTCGCCGCACAACGAAGAATGGAATTACAAAGCCATGTCGGAAGACATTATTGAGCTGATCGGCGACGAAAAGCTGCACGATGTTACTGTTCTTGGTCATTCCATGGGTGGAAAAGTAGCGATGCGTTTGGCGATCGACTATCCGATGGCGTTGTCGAAAATGATTGTTGCCGACATTGCCCCGAGACAATATGCGCCCAACAATACCGAAGTGATCCAGGCATTGAACAAGGTTAACCTTGACGAGGTCG
>DATHKF010000066.1:0-6155 GCA_035489505.1 Bacteroidia bacterium
CGCTCGTGCGGACAATCCTGGGCATCAACGAAGAAAAAAACAGTCTCGTGTTTGCGGGTAACATGCCTGAAGGAAGTTATGCCCGTTTAATGAAAGCGAGCTTTGACCGCCTGATCGAAGGAGCCGAAGAAGCCGCCCAGAATACCATGACCAACGCCGTTAACGGTTCGCCCGACCTGGCCATACTGATCAGTTGTGTAGGCCGTAAACTTGTGCTTAACCAGCGGATCGAAGAGGAAGTTGAAGTGATTAAATCAGTTTACGGAAACAACACCGCAATAACCGGGTTCTATTCTTACGGAGAAATTTCTCCATCGTATAATTCCGCCCGGCCTGAATTACACAATCAAACAATGACCATCACCACTTTTACTGAACACACCGTATGAACAAGTTGCTGCTACGACAGATAAATAAACAATGGGGCAGCCTCGAGAATGTGCCCGAAGGATTTCAGGATTTCCTGAAAGCGGTTGATGAAACGTATACGTTCAGCGATCGCGACAGGACCATGCTCGAGCGTTCGATTGAACTTAGCTCCAGTGAACTGGTAGGTCTCAACGGGCGGCTTCGCGAGGAATCCATAGAACTGGCCAAGGCACACAATGAACTGAAAACGCTTTTCGAAAATATCGATACCGTTTTCTTCACCGTAGATATGACGTGCTACAAAGTCATACAGATGTCTGCATCGTGTGAAAAAATTTACGGTCATACAGCCGAAGATTTCCTGGCCAATTCAAATCTCTGGTTTGAAGTTATTCTCGAAGAAGACAAGCACGTCATTGAAAGTAATTATCCACTCATGTACGCCGGAAAACGATTCTCGCATGAGAATCGTATCTGCGCAAAAGACGGAACCATACGTTGGGTAGAAACTAAAATTACGCCCACACTGGGTGACGACGGGCAAGTGACCCGCATCGATGGTATAACCAGTGATATAACCCTGCGGAAAGAAGCGGAAGAAAAAAGCCGGTTGAATGAAATCCGTTTCAGAAGACTGATCGAGAAAAGTCATGACGGAATTTCCCTGCTCAGTGCAGAAGGCAAGTTGCTCTATGCTTCCCCATCGGTTGAACGCATCCTGGGTTACACATCCGCTGAACTCATTGACACAGACCCGGCGCAATTTACACATCCGGATGACCTGCCCAAGGTGGTTGAAGTGATCACGGTGTTGATGTCGCAGCCCGGTGAAACTGCCAACGCCGTTTACCGGATGAAAAATAAAGCCGGCGACTGGAGATGGATCAGTTCGAACATTACCAATCTCCTTTTCGACAACAGCATTAACGCCATCGTATTCAATTACGAAGACATCACGGTACGCGTACTCGCACAACAGCAGAGTGAATCTGACCGCAGCAACCGCGATGCCATGATCAACAGCACCAATGACCTGATGTGGAGCCTGGATAAGAACTTCTGCATGATCACAGCCAACCAGGGGTTCCTGGGTGCGCTGAACATGATGATACCTGATCGACAATCGGCTCCGGGAGACTGCTTGCTGGATTATCTCTCATTCGAGGAAAGTACGCTGACCAGATGGAGAGGCCTGTATGAGCGTGCATTATCGGGTGAAGCGTTTACGTATGAAAACCATGAGGAAGTACCGTTCGATACCTGGGGAGAAGTTTCATTCAACCCGATATTTGAAAACGGCGAAGTGGTTGGAGCTTCCTGCTTCTGGAGGGACATCACCGAAAAGAAAAAGAATGAAGAGCAGCTCAGGGCCAGCGAAAGAATGATGGCCGAAGCCCAGCGCATTTCCAAATTCGGAAGTTGGGAATTGAGTTTTGATGCCAACCAGGAAATAATGGCCGATTCCATCACCTGGTCTACTGAAGTTTTCAGGATCTACGGATATGAAGACTATTCGAATGTGCCGCATTTTGACGAACGCCAGAAGCATATTCACCCCAACGATCATGAACTTGCGACCGCCTGGCTCACGTCTATCCTGAATGGTGAGTCGGTAAGCTCAGTGGACTATCGCATCTTCCGTATCGACGGCAGTATCCGGTGGGTCAAAGTCAGTGGAGCCATGGTAATCGACGACCAAACAGGCAAGCGCGTGAAAATGATCGGAACGATACAGGACATTACCGAACGCAAAGGCTTCGAACAGGAACGCACGCAGATTGCCAAAGACCTCCTTCAGCGGAATAAAGCACTTGAACAATTTGCGTACATCGTTTCGCACAACCTCAGGGCACCGGTAGCCAACATCCTTGGTCTATCGCACCTGATCCGCAACACCAGTCTTACCGGTGAAGCGCACATGCAATGCATAAACGGTCTGACAAAATCCGTGGAGAGTCTCGACCAGATCATCATTGATCTCAATGATATCCTGCACGTGAAACGTAACATTACCGAAAAAAGAGATGTCGTTAATTTTCACTCGCTCGTCAGAAATATTTCCGATAGCATACGCATGACCATGGAAGAAGAAAAAGTGGTGATCTCCACTGATTTTTCTCAAACCAACGAGTTGTTCACGATCAAGAATTATCTCTACAGCATTTTTTACAACCTTATTTCAAACAGCATCAAGTACCGCAAACCAAACCTCAACCCGCTCATTCACATTTCGAGCCAGGTACTGGACAAAAAAACGATCCTTACCTTTCGCGACAACGGCCTGGGCATTGACCTCAACATGCATGGCGACAAAGTGTTTGGGTTATATAAACGTTTCCACCTCGACGTAAAAGGAAAAGGCATGGGATTGTACATGGTGAAAACGCAGGTAGAAAGCCTGGGCGGAAAAATTGATATTAAAAGCGAGGTGAACAAGGGTACTGAAATAATGATTGAATTCTAATTGAATGCAAAACAAGGTGCGAGCGATGGAACAGGTCCGGCAAATAATTATTATTGATGATGATCCGCTGAATAATTTCATTTGTACAACGGCGATCAGGCTGTACAACCCGGAAATTACTCTTGTTGATTTTCTTTCCGCGGAAGAAGGGTGGAGTTACATCGCCGACAAAAAAAATCATCCACCACAGGAAACGAGAATACTCGTATTGCTCGACCTGAATATGATTGGACTTTCAGGCTGGGAATTCCTTGACCGTTTCAAACAACTGGATGATGATGCCCGTTCACGGTTCCGTGTGTTTATTCTTTCGTCGTCCGTCGACCGGATGGACCGTTCAAAAATTGAATCGAATGAACTGGTTGCGGGATACATTCTCAAACCACTGACCAACGCGCAGCTGGAAACGATGCTGCCACGGGCGTAATAGTATATTGAGCGCCGATCTCGATGGTATTTTTTTACCACGGAGGCACGGCGACACGGCGAAAATCAAATGTTACTTATTGCGGCACATCGACCGGATTAAATCGCTTCGCGATTTAGCGTGTTACCAGAAATCTCTTTTGCGAAATAATATCACGTAGTGATATTCATACGCCGTGCCGCGCGGGTATCGGGCATCAATTGAGCCATGCGCCGTGACGCCGTGTCGCCGTGGTGAATTTTTCACGCCCCCAACGGAGGTACGATTCTGAAAGTTCAAATTGACGCTCCATGTCAAGGGCAACAATCCAGTAATTATTCCGAATTTTACGCGGATATGAAATTCCTGGCTGCTATTGTCTTTGTGCTACTGTTTACGGTGCTTCATGCGCAGGTGCCATCTAAAAAACTGCGGCTGGGAATTTTCTCTTCGGCATCGTACCAGGTAGCTGTAAACGGTCAGAAAGCTGCAACCAATCTCGGCAATTTCGGTTTCAAAGGATATACGCAGCCTTCGATAGGCATTGGGGTAAAATACGAACAGGATTCAACGGAGTTTGCCATTGTTAATTTTTCTGCGTCTAACCTGGTGTATTCGCTGGGAAGCGCAAACATCATTTACGATGGGAACAATTCGTACGACATCATCAACAGCTTCGATATTTTCCTGCACCAGTATGCGCTGGAAGCTTCGTATCACCGCCGTTTTGCCCAGATCGATTCGCGGTACTCTTTCTCGCTCGAATGCGGAGCAGGTCTTCACTACATGAGATTGTACGGTGCGTTGAAATCAGACGATACACTGGCGGGACCCTATCACATTTCCTCGCAGCTGCAGATCGGCAAAGCAAATTTCTTCGTTCCTTCTGCGGAAATCGGGATCAGCATGCTCGTGCGTCCGGTGCTGTACAAAGCACACGTGCTCGTTGGATTGAACTGCAATTTATTTCTCAGCGAATTTTCGGAAGTAAATTACACGGCGAAATACGATGACGGAAATTCAGCGATCAATTATTATTTCCGCTGGTCGCCGGTGTTGCTCGTGCCGAAGATTTATGCGGCAGTGCTGCTTTGATTCCTTACTTAAAGGGCACATCGGTACATAACAAGACGTGTTATCATCGTTGAGCCTCCGATATAGAGGTAATTATTGTTTCCTAAATACTTGACCGTGTTGGCACCTGCGTTAGAGTGATTAACCCAATCCTGCTTGTCGCACAACGCCGATTCATCACCACCGTTTGGTCCGCACGCAACAATAACACCATCTGACCCATACTCTACACTGGAGCGATAACCCCAAAGAGCATGAACCGGCCTGGACCACGTACGACCGCCATCATACGTGAAAAAACAATTGTCGGTTGTATCATTTGGCTGCAGATAATCTCCACCCACGATCACTCCATTCAACGTGTCCTTGAACGCAATCGAAAAAATTCCCTGCGATGGTTTCCCCTGGATGATCGGTGTTTCAAAAACTTCCCAGTGATGTCCGTAATCGCGCGAATGCCACAAACGCGATTTTACACCGCCAGTTGCAATGTAAACATGTCCGTTGGGTAATGTCCGGATCGTTGTTCCGCTCGCCGCAAACGCAGCTTCACCCTTCGCCAATTGCGGACGATCTGCAAAAGGAATTTCATTCCAGTTCCAGCCGCCATCCAGTGTTTCCATCAAAAACATTTTTCCGTTGATCGCATCACCGAAGATCAGTCCGCGTTTCCCACTCCAGAATCCTACACCATCAAAAAACATGGAGCTGTCTCCGCTGCTATAAACTTCTTTCCAGGTTTTGCCTTTGTCCTTCGTGCGTAAGATCACCGCAGGCGTTCCGGCCGTAGCGATCACTGCATTCCTTTTATCGAATCCATGCAGCGTGCGGAAATCCATTTTTTCAAACCCCGTTACACGTCTCCACTCCCACTCTTTTCCGCCATCCGTGCTTCGCCCCACAACTCCTTTCTGTCCGCTCATCCAGATGACTTTGGAACTGGCTACGGAAAGTCCACGGAAACCTTTTTTTACTTCTTCTGCCGATGAATTGGCAATCGTGTAGCCCGGGAATTTCGTCGGGGTTTGTATATAGGCAGGCGTTTGTGCAGCGCAGGTAACATGCACAATAAATCCAAACGATAGCAGGAAGTTTCTCATCATCCGTAAATTTACACTTTGAGACGAACTTTTGAACTTTTTCAAACCAAACCTATGGACATGCAATATCGCCGTCTCGGCAAAAGTGGACTCCAGGTAAGCGCACTCTCATTCGGATCGTGGGTCACCTTCGGCGCGCAGATCGGTGATGACGTAGCGGAAAACTGCATGAAGCTCGCGTACGACCGCGGAGTGAATTTCTTCGACAATGCGGAAACATACGCCAGCGGAAAATCGGAAATCGTGATGGGGAACATCCTGAAGAAAATGAACTGGGACCGCACCTCGTATGTGTTGTCGAGCAAAGTTTTCTGGGGCGGAAAGAAACCGAACCAGATCGGGTTGAGCCGCAAGCACGTGATGGAAGCCTGTCATGCTGCATTGCGAAGACTGCAGGTCGATTATCTCGATCTGTATTACTGTCACCGTCCTGACCCGGACACACCCGTGGCAGAAACCGTACATGCAATGAACGTTTTGATCCAGCAAGGCAAGATTTTCTATTGGGGAACTTCCGAGTGGAGCGCCGAGCGAATTATTGAAGCGCATACATACGCAGAGAAAAACAATCTCGTGGGCCCCACAATGGAACAACCGCAATACAACCTGTTTCACCGCGAACGTTTCGAAAAAGAATATGCTCCGCTGTATGAAAAATACGGCATGGGCACCACCATCTGGTCGCCGCTTGCGTCCGGAATGCTCACCGGCAAGTACAACGATGCTGCACCGGGAAATACGC
>DATHKF010000067.1:0-4259 GCA_035489505.1 Bacteroidia bacterium
CCAGCCTCACGGCATTGCAGTTGACGACGATAAACAATTGGTTTTTGTCTCGAACAGAAATATGGTCCCGGGAGGTCCTGCCCCGCATCACGCGAGTGTGTGCGGCGGAAGAAACGGGTATGTATCGTTTATCGATATGGCGAGCCACACCTTGCTGACCGGAGGAAATATTGAGTTGAGTGCGGATCCTTACGCGTGCCTGATGCGCCCATGAAAGAATTAGAAAACAAAGGACTTGTGCTTTTCGATGGCGTCTGCCAGTTCTGCAACTCCAGTGTAAATTTCATGATCCGGAAAGACAACACCGATTATTTCCGGTTTCTGCCTTTGCAATCGGAACTGGGACAAAAAATTATCAAACAGTTTAATCTTGATCCCGAAAACCTGCAAACGGTGATCCTCCTCGAGAACAAGAGAATTTACACGCGCTCCACGGCTGCATTGCGCATTGCAAAGAAACTGAAGGGTGGCTGGAAATTATTTTACGGTTTTGTGATCATCCCGGCATTCATCCGCGATGCGGTTTACAACGTGGTTGCGCGGAATCGGTACAAGTGGTGGGGCAAACGCGACAGCTGCATGGTGCCCACACCGGATGTGAAAAAGAAGTTTTTGTGAGTTCACTTCTTTTTTGCGCGTCGCACCGTTTTCTTTTTCCCTTCTGATGCGGCTTTGGTCACTTTCTTTTTCTTCGGAATTTTCGGCGAAGTCAATGTCATTGATTTTTTCCGGAAGTCGATGACCGCGTGATGGGCCATCAGAACATCGCTGCCCAATACACCGGCAATGGTTTTGAACCCGAGCGCCGCATACGTTTGATTCACATGCTGAAGATCGAGGATCACTGCGTGAAAATTTTCCATTTTGATTTTCCCCAGTGAAAAGCTTCCGAGCACCACGAACTGGCTTTGCATGGACGAGGTGCCGAGCCCCGTTGAAACACGATCGTGTTCTGCAATCGCTTCGGTCTTCAGGAAAGCTCCAATTTCTGTACGGTCGAATACGGTACGCGATGCGCCGGTGTCAACGATCACCAACGCAGGTTTGCCATTGATCTTTACTTTGGCCTGGAGATGAAATCCATCGCCTTCGATCTTCAGTATTTTCAGGGAAATTTTCTCAGCCATGATTGGATAAAAAAGAAGGTTGGAATTTCTTCCAACCTTCGTGTATAATTCAATGGATGCTTATGCAGTGGCGTTCATGCCATCGAGCACCGACATTACTTCTTTCACTGATTTTGCCGAGTCGTTGAGCAATTGCATTTCATCGGCATTCAGTTTGAGTTCGATGATCTGTTCGATGCCTTTGCGTCCAAGTTTCACCGGAACACCGAGGTAAACATCTTTCAGTCCGTACTCGCCCTGCAGCCATGCGCAAACCGGGTAAATGCGTTTCTGATCGCGAAGAATGGCTTCAACCATTTGCGCAGCTGCTGCGCCCGGTGCGTACCATGCAGAAGTTCCGAGAAGGTTTACGATTTCGCCGCCGCCTTTTTTCGTGCGTTCAACGATTGCGTCAAGCTCTGCTTTGCCAATCAATTCGGTTACCGGAATTCCGCCAACCGTTGTGTAACGTGGCAATGGAACCATCGTGTCGCCGTGACCGCCCATCAATACCGCCTGGATATCTTTTGGTGAACAGTTCAATGCCTCAGCAAGGAACGCACGGTAACGCGCAGTGTCGAGGATTCCGGCCATACCAAATACGCGGCTGGAATCAATTTTCGCTGTAAGGTATGCGCAGTAAGTCATTACATCCAACGGATTGGATACAATGATTACGATGCAATTCGGAGAATACTTCATGATATTCTCTGTAACGTGCTTAACAATTGCAGCATTCGTTGAAATCAAATCGTCGCGGCTCATTCCCGGTTTTCTGGGAAGACCGGATGTGATAACGACCACATCAGAATTTGCTGTTTTTGAATAGTCGTCCGTTGATCCTTTGATACGTGTGTCGTACAGATCAATCGGGGAAGTTTGCCAGATGTCCAGCGCTTTTCCTTCAGCGAAATTGGGTTTGATATCCAGAAGTATTACTTCATTGCAGAGTTCTTTGCGGGCAATAACATCGGCACATGTTGCACCTACGTTACCTGCACCTACTACGGTTACTTTCATTGTGAATTGTTTTTGGATGGCTTTTAGTCCGGATTGGGCTCAAAATTAGAAATAGAATTGCTCGTGCTGACCTCTGGCACGATTTTTTCGACCACTTGCCAAACGGGTCTGCAAAATGCAAACCTTTTAACCTCTGAATCGTATCTTTGCTCATAATGACCCGCTACACATCCCTTATTCTGCTTATTGGCCTGCTTTTGCCCGGATCTCTCCTGGCCCAGGTCCCAAACAATCAGGATTGCCTCGCCGCAATTCCAATTTGCCAGAACGTCTACTCCACGCAAATCTCGTACAGCGGTGAAGGAAACTATCCCAACGAAATTAACAACGGTAATTCCTGTCTCGGTTCCGGGGAATTGAATGACGTGTGGTACACATTCACCGTACAGCAAAGCGGAAACCTGAACTTCCTGATCACACCCAATAACAGCGCCGACGATTACGACTGGGCGGTGTATAACCTCACGAATAACAACTGCTCAGACATTTACACCAATCCCGGCCTGGAAGTAAGCTGTAATTTCTCCGGAACAGGCGGAACCACAGGCCCGAACGGTGGATCTGCACTGAACTCACAGAATGCTGCGGGCACACCGTACAACCAGGTAGTCCCGGTTGTGGTGGGTCAGACTTACGTGGTTAACGTGAGCAATTTCAGTTCGAACCAAAACGGGTATACCATCGACTTCTCGGCGTCAACTGCTGTGATCTTCGATCAGACTCCTCCGCAGATCCTCAGCGTGAACAACCCGGGATGCGGTGGCAATACGCTCACCGTAACATTCTCGGAAAATATTCTCTGCAACACGGTTCAGGCGGGAGATTTTGCATTCAACGGACCGGGCGGACCTTACGTGGTGACCAATATTTTTTCTGCAGCCTGTGCCGCAGGAGCCCTGTACGATAATACGTTCACGTTCACGATCAGTCCGGCGATTGCAGGCGCAGGTAATTACTCCGCTGACCTTGTTGGACCTGTAACTGACCTTTGCGGAAACGTGTGCATTTACCCGGCTTCACTTCCGTTCGTTGTTGGGTCATTCACGTACACCACTTCTTCTACACCGGCTACCTGCGTGGCGAGCAATGGCAGCGCAACAGTTACCGTGACCGGCGCCGGTCCATTTACGTATACCTGGTCGCCGAACGTGAGCGCAACAAATTCTGCATCAAACCTCGCCGCAGGAATTTACACCGTAACGATTACTGACCAGTCGAACGGATGTACAAGCACCGACACGATTCACGTAAATGCCAACGTAAACCTTACCGTATTTACTTCGGGCGACGACACCATTTGTCCGGGACAAACCGTAACCATGAATGCCAATGTGGTTGGTGGAAATAACCCGATCACTTACACGTGGAGCAATGGTCTTCCAAACCAGGCCAGCGTGCAGGTTACTCCGGGCACAACAACAACATACACATTGAATATTGTGGATGCTGCCGGATGCAGTGCAGGTCCATTGTTGTTTACAATTACGGTGGCAAGCCCGGTGGGTGTGACCATCGCCGGAACCTCACCGATTTGTGTAGGCGGCGGATCAACGCTTACCGCGAATGTTACGGGCGGCTATGGAACATTTACGTATCAATGGATGCCGGGCAACCTGAGCGGTCCACAGGTAAACGTTACGCCGGCTTCAACAACCACGTACACGCTCACAGCAACGGATGATTGCGGACAAACCGATACACAAACATTTACAGTGGTTGTGCAGCAGGTTCCAACCGTAAGTTTTGTTGCCGATACAACGTACGGATGTACGCCGCTCCTGGTAACATTCACCGTAGATACTACCGGGTTCGGTAACGCAACGCTCCTCTGGGATTTCGGTGAAAACGGTGCAACGTCTTCGGCCATCAATCCATCGTATTCGTATACCACGGCCGGTTGCCACGATGTTTCGTTGACCGTTACGGTTCCGCCGGGATGTTCAGTGACGCAAACGTATAATTGCATGATCACCACGCTTGCACAGCCTGTCGCGCAATTCACCGCAACTCCGATGATCGCAAGTATTCTCGATCCGCTGATCACCTTCACGAATCAATCGAGCGGCGCTACAAACTGGGAATGGAATTTTGGCGACAGCACAACCAGCACGATCTGGTCGCCTACGCATACGT
>DATHKF010000068.1:0-5785 GCA_035489505.1 Bacteroidia bacterium
CTCCCGGTGGTGCATCTGGTTCTGCGGAATTGCATTGCGGGGAAGAATTTCGCTGGTGTGCAGGAAGCGGAAATTCTCGCTCACTTTCAGTTTTCCTTTGGAAAGCGACTCGAGTTGTTCAACGATCAACGCATCATTCACGGAATCGCGGTTCCAGTTCAGGTAATGACGTTTCATCAGCTGCGCCAGCTGTTCGGTAAAGATCTCGCGGTTCTTCGGATCTTCTTCGGCCATTGCCTTCTGGATAAGATCCTCCAGGATTTTCCCGTAGTGACGGAAA
The DNA here is from genome assembly GCA_035489505.1 of Bacteroidia bacterium. GTDB lineage: Bacteria > Bacteroidota > Bacteroidia > Palsa-965 > Palsa-965. The sequence goes on from DATHKF010000068.1 coordinate 281, forward strand.
CGAATATCGCTTTGCGGATACTTGATTAGTTCCGGTTTCGATTTCAATGTCTCCGGCTGTGGCATTGGAAACGGAGAATCAACATCCAGCTTAAATTCTGAAATGATGAACAGGTGATCCCACAATTTATGCTCGTAATCCGAGTACTCCTTCAACGTGGGATTGAGGATTGCCATCACGCGCACAATTGATTTTGCACAGCGTGTTCTTTCTGCACGATCAGTAAGCGTCAGGCAGTAATCAATCATCCTGTGCACGTTTCTTCCATACTCGGCGATGGCCATAATAGGCAAACCGGTATTGTATTCCATCCCCGAAGGGTTTGTATTTTCCTGTTCCATTCTGAATTTTGGATTGTCCCGCTGCGACGGGAATCTGTTATCTGTACTATCCCTTTGTATCGGGAAAGTGTAAAGGTACATAATTCATGGAAAATGTCACCTAATGGCCCGGAAGCACTAATTTTGGGTTCATGCACGATAAGAAGGCCGATGGAATGCACATTTTCAGCCGGTTGCTGTATTATCTCCTGCTCAAGCCGCTTTCCCTTCTCCCGTTACGGATTGCCTTTGGTGTTTCCTGGGTGATCTACATCTTTTTGTACTACATCCTTCGGTACCGGAGAAAAGTAGTCGATACCAACCTGGCCAATTCGTTTCCGGAAAAATCACCCGGTGAACGTAGCACTATTGCGAAGCTTTTCTACAAACATCTCGGCGATGTGGTAATGGACGGCATCCGTGCCTTTTCCATTTCCAAAGACGACCTGCGTAAATACCTCGTGTGCAAAAATCCGGAGCTGATCCGCAACTACTACGACCAGGGAAAAGACGTGATCATTGCCGTAGGACATTACAACAGCTGGGAATTATTCCTGACCGGAATCAACCTGCATGTGCGCCACCAGGCTGTGGTGATTTACCAGCCGCTGTCCAATACATATCTCGACGGTGTCCTTCGTAAAAAACGAAGCGAGTACCGCACGCTCATGCTTCCGCGCAATGAGGTCAAAGCATTTTACGCCGGTGAACGCAAAAATTTATCGGCCATTGTGTTTGCAATCGATCAGTCGCCACCACGACCGGACCGGGCCTACTGGATGAATTTTCTCAACCAGGAAACCGGTGTTTTATTCGGCACAGAAAAATTCGCGAAAGACCACGATCAGCCCGTTGTGTATGCGCGGATCACCAAAGTAAAACGCGGGTATTACTCGCTGGAGTTTGTTGATGTTGCACCCGCTCCTCGGGAAATAGCACATGGAGAGATCACGGAAAAAGTAACGCGGTTGCTGGAGAATGATATCCGTTCCAAACCGGAGTATTGGTTGTGGTCGCATAAAAGGTGGAAGCATAAGAAGCCGTGAGATAGACGCATCTCAATTTCACCACGGCGACACGGCGGCACCGCGATTTTATTTCTCAACCATTACTTGCGCAGCACGGCGAACGGAGTAAATCGCTTTGCGATTTAACGTTGAACACAAAACTGTTTGTAAAATGATATCACGCAGTGATATTTTCCATTCGCCGCGCCGCGCGGGTAACGCTTAAGTTTTGCCCCGTGTCGCCGTGGTAAAAAAATGCAAGGATCAGGCCAGGGTTACAAGGTACTGTTCAGTAGCTTCCCGCTCTCCACCAGCTTTCGCAACGCCGGCGCACTCCTCACTTTTTTGATCAGTTCGAGATGCCCCACGTGGTGACAATCACTTCCCAGGAATTCATACCAGCCTTTGTCAATCATCTGCTCCGCTACTTTCATCGTAGCTGGTGAATAATGGCCGGTCAGTGAATTCAGGTTGAGCTGGAAGAAAACTCCTTTGTCTTTGAGGCGTTCGAAATTGCCCATGTCGCGAAACCAATACGGATATCGTTCCGGATGCGCAAGAATGGGTTTGTATCCCTGCGTTTGCATCTTGAAAATGATCCCGTCGAGATTGTCGGGTGAATTCATGTACGACACTTCGAACAATAAATAATTGTCGCCCATGGTGAGCAATTTTTCATTGTCGAGTTTGCGTTCGAGTTCGAAATCGAAATAATATTCCGCAGCCGCTTCGATTTCAATCGACACACCCGCAGCAGCTACTTCTTTTCTCACCTGCTCCAAGCCAGCATTGATGATCTCAGGCGTGTTGCGGTAGAAATCGCCCATGATGTGCGGCGTGGTAATTACTTTCCGGTAGCCGAGTCCTGCCATGGTGGTAATCATCTCCACGCTATCATTTATGGTTTGCGCGCCATCATCAATTGCGGGAATGAAATGCGAGTGCATATCAATGCCGATGATTGATAAATCAATGGGTTCAGAAGGTGGTGTTCGCTTGAAAAGATTGCTAAAGAGGCTCATAGGGATACCCGAAGTTAGGGAATAGAAACCAGTTCTCTTCACAACGCGAAGCCGGGGTAATGTCTCAGTTGGGTATTTGATATTTGACACGGCGACGCGGCGCTAAAAGAAGCACAAGACCCGTTCTAAGCCCGGGCGGTCACGGCGAGACCAAATGAGATTTCCGATAAGCGGAAATCTTTCATTCTATAACAAGGTTATGGTTGATCGAAGCACAGTACTCAATCGCTAAAAGCGATTGAGTTACCGTTATCCCGCCGTGACCGCCCGGGCTTAGAATAAGAAATACCGTAAAAATGCGCCGTGTCGCCGTGTAAAAAAGTAAAAGCCGGATGCGTCTTTGTCATCCCAACTTATTCTTCAACGCCTCCAGCTGATCCATCCAATCATTTCCCGATGATTTTCCCTTGGCCGCCCCAGCTGCTGGTTTTGAATTTCCCGCTTTCGGAATCGGAACTTTTGGAGTGGCTTTCGCAGCTGGTCTTTCACCTTTCATCGAAAGTGCAATCCGCTTTCTCGCCGCATCCACTTCCACCACCGTCACCATCACTTTCTGCTGCACTTTCACAATCTTGTTCGGATCATCCACGAATGTATCCGCAAGCTGCGAAATGTGCACGAGTCCGTCCTGGTGAACGCCAATGTCTACAAACGCTCCAAAGTTGGTGACGTTGGTTACAATTCCCGGCAGGCGCATGCCTTCACGCAAATGCTTGATCTCGCTCACGCCATCCTGGAATTTGAACGCTTCGAACTCCTTCCGCGGATCGCGACCGGGCTTGTCGAGTTCTTTCAGAATATCATTGAGTGTTGGAAGACCAACTGTTTCCGTCACGTATTTTTTTACGTCCACTTTTTTGCGGATCTCTTTGTCGCCAATGAGATTTTCGATGGAAGAACCGAGGTCCTTCGCCATCTGTTCCACAATCGGATATGTTTCCGGGTGAACGGCGCTCTGATCAAGCGGATTTACTCCGTTGCGGATGCGTAAAAATCCAGCGGCCTGTTCGAAGGCTTTGCTTCCCAGCCGCGGAACGTTGGATAAATCTTTCCGCGACCGGAATGGACCGTTTTCATTGCGGTATTCCACAATCGCTTTGGCGAGTGAAGGCCCGATACCGGAAACGTATGAAAGCAATTGCTTGCTCGCGGTGTTGAGTTCAACACCCACAGCGTTCACGCAGCTTTCAACAACTTCATCCAGTTTTTTCTTCAGCAAAGGCTGATCAACATCGTGCTGGTATTGTCCCACTCCAATGGATTTCGGATCAATCTTCACGAGTTCCGCAAGCGGATCGGTCAGGCGTCTTCCAATGGAAACTGCACCGCGAACGGTCACGTCTTCATTTGGAAATTCTTCGCGCGCAGCTTCCGATGCTGAATAAACAGATGCACCGCTTTCATTGACCATCACGATCAGAATGTCTTTCGGAATTTCCTGCATCGCCCGCACAAACTCTTCCGTTTCGCGTCCTGCTGTTCCGTTACCAATGGAAACGGCTTCCACCTGGTGTTTCGCGATTAAACGGTAAAGCGAGTCTTCGGATGCGCGCACTTCGCGTTGCGGAACGTGTGGATAAATCACGGTGTGCTCCAGCAATTTTCCCTGGCGATCGAGCACCACCACTTTCACACCCGATTTGAATCCGGGATCAAGTGCCAGCACAACTTTTTGTCCGAGCGGAGAAGAAAGCAACAGCTCGCGCAGGTTCTGCGCAAATACCTCAATGGCTTTCGTGTCGGAAAGTTCTTTGGTCAGCTGGCGGAATTCGTTTTCGAGCGAAGGCTGCAGCAATCGCTTATAAGCGCCGAGCACTGCGGCTTCAACATGTTCCGCAGATTCGTTTTTCGCTTTGAGGAATTTCTTTCCGAGCACAGCCAGCGCAGCATCGGCATCCGGTGCAATATCGAGCATAAGAATGCCTTCGTTCTCTCCGCGGCGCATCGCGAGCATGCGGTGAGAAGGACAGGCCATCAGGGCTTCGTCCCAGTTGAAGTAATCGCGAAATTTTTCTCCGTCAACTTCCTTACCTGCAACCACGCGGCTGCGTACCAAAGCAGATTCGCGGAAAAGTTTCCGCAAGGCTTCACGCGCCTGCGCATCTTCACTCACCATTTCGGCAATGATATCGCGTGCGCCATCCAATGCGGCGTCAGCATCTTCCACTTCTTTCTCGGCACTGACAAATTCTTCCGCTTTGTCTTTCGCGCTTCCGTTTTTCTGTTCCAGGAGAAACAGCGCGAGTGGCTCGAGACCCTTTTCACGCGCAATCGTTGCGCGGGTTTTGCGTTTCGGTTTGTACGGGAGATACAAATCTTCGAGCTGGTTGATGTTGTCGGCAGAATCCAGTTTCCCGCGGAGTTCATCGGTCATCTTGCCCTGCTCTTCAATGGTGCTGATGATAAACTCACGCCGCTGTTCGAGGTTGCGCAATTGCTCCATGCGGTCGCGCACGCTGGCAATCTGTACCTCATCGAGTGAGCCGGTCATTTCTTTCCGGTAACGTGAGAGGAATGGAATGGTTGCCCCTTCGTCGAGCAATTCTATGGTGGCCGTTACCTGCTTCGCGTCGATGTTGAGTTCAGCGGCAACTTTGCGGATGTTTATACGTTCGGTGGTGGTGGACATAATTTACTCTTGATTGAGGAGCAAATTTACCTCTGGAAATTGTGATTCCGGCAGGGATTTTATCAACGGGTGTGGATAAAAATTAGAGGGTTGATTTGAACCACTCTACAGTCAGGCGCAACCCCGTTTCCGAATTAACTTCGGCTTCATAATTTAATGCTGCTTTCGCCTTCGAAACATCCGCACACGAATCCCTGATCTCACCTTTACGGTCTTCGCGGTGAATCGCCTCAACCGAAGAACCCGAAAATTTCTTCAACGCATTGAAAATCTCCAGAACAGAAGTTGATCCGCCCGCAGCAATATTAAAAACCTGTCCGCGGACTTTTTCTGATGGTGCTGTCAGAGCAAGCATATTTGCTTTCACGACGTTGCTCACGAACGTAAAATCGCGCGATTGCAATCCATCGCCATTGATATAAACGGGTTTGTTGTTCAGCAATCCATCAATGAACAGTGGAATTGCTGCAGCGTATGCACCTGCCGGATTTTGCCGCGGTCCGAAAATATTGAAGTACCGGAAACCG
>DATHKF010000069.1:0-4977 GCA_035489505.1 Bacteroidia bacterium
TTTACTTCTGTCCGGATGTTTTTCTCAATCACTACGGATAAGTCATCCAGTTGCTTTTCCCGTTGCGGCCTGTCGAGACCTTGCTGCATATAACCATCCAACAGCAAAATGCAAACAACGGATGTAGCAATACCCAGCGAAACCGTAGAGAAAATAGCATCAGCCGTTCCCAACCGTTCTGTTCTGCTCATCAGCATGGACTTGATGAACGGGATGGCCAGGATCACAAACACAATAGCGATAAACAATGTGAACAGGTAAACCCGGGGTATCGTCCGTTTTTCTGCAGCGAACTTGTCGGCAGATTTAAGTCCAACGATCGTCCAGCCGCGCTCCTCACCCATAACAAAGCCAACCTGGTATACACGGAAGTGTTCTCCGTTGATATGGATCCTGCGAACGGCGCTTGTACCGGCTTTGAAGGAATTATCTTCACCATCAATGGTATCGACAGCAAATTTTTTCAGCCCGGTTGAGAATGTTTCATAAATGATCTTTTCGTCTTTCACCACTAAAAACTGGTCGAACATATCGTAGCGCAAAAGCGGGCGTACTAAAGCTCCAACCGAAATCTTAAAGTTTATGCTCGCTTTATTGCTCGAAATAAATTTCCTGATGCTGTCCTTTTCTTCGGGCTTAATTCCATTCAATCCTTCGATCAGTCCGCTTACATTAAAAGGCATTTGCGTTGTCATCACCAATAATGAATCGTGCAGCGTATCGTGTTTTGCAGTAACTATAAGGGAATCGCCTTCGCGTATTTGCTCACTCTTGCTTACCTCTGCGTCTTTCAGTACCAACTGGCCGTGGGCAATTTTTTTATTTTTCAGAAATGCAACATCGCGCAATTTGTTGCTTAGGTAATCGCGCTCTGTCTTGACTTTCTCAAGAATGACAGCCGGCTTTTTATCATCTTCAATAATTTTACGCACAACCTCGGTTTCCGCTGCCAAACCCTGCTCCTTGGCGAGATTTATATAACCAGCCAGGTTTGCTTCAATCCTGTTCTCTATCCTGTTCAGTACGCGATACTGACGCTGATCCAACTCATTCGCGCGAACAGCGAGAAAATAAAAGAAGTAAACAAAAATGCCCGCGGTCAGACCAATAACCGTTAATGTCATCAACGAGTAGCGCTCCTTGACATCAGTAAGCATCAAACGAAATGCGGCGAGTGATTTCATGAGAAAAAAATTGAATTCATATTCTGGTCAGTCGAACCATATCTTCGTCTAATATACCGTCCATTAACATCATGATCTGCGGACAATTTCGCTGTTAAATATCCCGTGTTTTACTCACAATCGATCATCCAGCTTATTGATTTTCAAATCATTGATCGTGTAAAAATGGTGCAAAAGTTACAGGATGAAATTGGGCTTCCTCCCTGTGGGGCCGGGATTTTCCATTGAAAATTGGTAATATAGAGAGTTAAGATTTTCATTCGCTAACCACTCTTACCTCTTCGTCTATGACCACGAAATACGGATTCACTCAATTTACGATCGATGAATTTGAAAAATGGCTGAATGGCCTCAGCGTAGCCCGAACAATTCTGTACGTGCAACAGCACCATACGGCAATTCCGGATTATTCGCACTTCACCGGCTCCAATCATTTCGAACGACAGCAGTCGATGAAAACATTTCACGTAGTGAACAATGGCTGGAGCGATATTGCACAGCAATTCACCACATTTCCCGATGGAACTATTTTAACCGGCAGAAGTATGGAAATGACTCCGTCGGGAATCAAAGGCTTCAACACGCACGCCATCTGCATCGAGCATTTCGGGAATTTCGACAAAGGAAAAGACACGATGAACAAAGCACACGCAGAAACCATGGTACGTATGACGGCGGCATTGTGTAAAAAGTTCAACATCCCGGTTGACTCAAATCACATCGTGTATCACCACTGGTTTGATTTGGGAACAGGTAAACGCACCAATGGAACGGGCTCTACCAAAACATGTCCGGGTACGGCATTCTTCGGTGGCAATACGGTTGACGATTGCGACACTACGTTTTTGCCGCTGGTAAAATCGGCGTTGAAATCAAACGGCGGCAACATCAACGTTCCTGATTCTCCTCCACCGGTTTTGCGTTACGCAGCGGTAACAACAGATTCGCTGAATGTGCGCAAAGGCGCCGGTACATCTTTCGATAAGGTGACAGACCGCGAGCCGGCAACATTAGGCTCCGTGCTGCGCGTGTACAAAGAAAAAGACGGGTGGCTGAAAATTTCGGCAGCCATGAATCACTGGGTCAATGCAAAATACACCAGTGAGGTAAAACGCGCAACGGTGAAAACAGACATTCTCAATATGCGGATCGGGCCCGGAACCAATTTCGCGAAGAAAGGTTCTTTCGCAAAAGGTACAGAGCTTTTCATTTTCGCTGAGCAAAATGGGTGGTGCCAGGTAGGGGTTGAGGAGAAATGGGTGAGCAAGGAGTTTTTGAAATTTGATTAACGATTTCCGATTTTCCGGCCCCGTTGAATTGCACATCGTGTCCTGCGGAAAATCGAAAATAAAAAATACAAAAAGCGATGACAAAAATCCTCTGCATTCACGGTATCGGCGGTAAAGACGCCACCATTGACCAATGGAGCGAAGATTGGAAAAAGAAAATCTTCGAAAGCTCCGGGCTCGATTCCAATAACGTGACTTTCGAATTTCTGAAGATCGACGACCTCTTCGCGCTTCGCGAAAAAGAAACCGGAAGTGTTTCCTATGGAAAAATGTTCCGGGAACTGATCGCGAGCTGGATCCGTAGCGCGTTTGATGACCGCAGCCGCGCATTTGGCCTTAAGGATAATATCCGCTGGTATGCGGGCATGGTGGCACAGTTTGCAACAGACGAACAATTGCGCAAACTGCTCAACAAAAGACTCGGTGATGCACTCAATCGTTTTCAACCGGACCTCGTGTACGCACACAGTCTCGGCACGCTCATCACCTACGATTTACTTGCGCAGGAAGCCACGAAAAAAGTCAAACGCGATTTTGTACTCGTTACTTCCGGTGCGCAGATCGGGCATCCCGCCATGCGTACACTCTTCGCGGGCATGATCCGCATGCTGAACGTGAAGTTCTGGTACAATTTTCACAATGAGAACGACATTGTTTTCGCATACAAACCGATTGTGCTGAACAACGCGGTGTATATGGAAATCGAAACACCGTTCAGGCAAGGAGGTATCAATCACGAAGTGCTCGAATACATGGGGCATGAAAATGCCGTGAACATGGCCTGGCCGCAGATCCGTTCCATGGTCGCCGGTACTCCGCGTGCGCGTTCACTTTCGGTTTCACGGAATGTCAAAAAAACAGTTAAGCGCAAGCCGACACGCAAAGCATTGCTGGTGGGCATCAATAATTATCCCGATCCGGAAAACAATCTCAACGGGTGTCACAACGATGTGTTCCGCATGAGTGAAGTGCTCCAGGAAACAGGATTTTCCCCTGAAGAAATCCGCGTCACACTGGATGAACGTGCTACGAGTAAAAACATTCGCGAGCGCATGCAGTGGCTATTGTCGGATGCTGAAGACGGCGACACACGTTTCTTTTTTTACAGCGGGCATGGGGCGCGCATCCCGGCATCGCACGATGAACTGGAGGGCGATCACCAGGACGAATGTCTTGTAACCCACGATTTCGACTGGAACGACCGCTCAACGGCATACACCGATAAAGAATTCCTGGAAGCATACAGCCAGGTTTCGTACGGTGTGAATTTCATCACGATGCTTGATTGCTGTCACTCGGGCGGCATGTCGCGTGATGGAGCGAACAAAGCACGCGGCATCACGCCGCCGGATGATATCCGTCACCGCGAGTTGAAATGGGATGCGAAACGCCAGATGTGGATTCCGCGTAAACTGGATTTGTCGAAGAAGAAAATTTTTACCGCCGGTGAAAAAGAAAAACAATTGTACACCGGTGAAGATGGGGCCACGCACCGTTTCGGTCGCGGAGTTCCGTTGTGGACTGAAGAGCGTCAGTTTGAAAAAGCCAAAGCCAAATACGGGCACAAAGGCGCTTACATGCCGCTGATCATTGAAGCGTGCGGTGAGAAAGAATTTTCGTACGAATACCGTCATGGCGTTACCTCGTACGGCGCTTTCACCTACTCCATCACCACCATTCTCCGCGACTTAAACCGCGAGAAGAAAAAAGTGAGTTACCGGCAACTGATGAAACTGGCGAGCCAGCGCCTGGCCGAACTGGAGTTTGAACAGACGCCGGTGATTGTGGGCCCGGATGTGAAGGTGAATGCGAAAGTGCCGTTGCTGGCGTTGTAAGCGATTGTGCTGTTCGTAAAGAGATTTGACATCCGGCGTTTGATTTCGTAAATTTAGTTTGACCGGAGAGCAGAAAACGCATTCAAGCGAAAATTGCCAACGGTGGTTTTGGACAGGATTTAGATTCAATGGTTGATGGTGCATATTCCGAAGCGTAAGTAATTCTAAATAGTCAAAAGCATGTCAGCGAATCACTCTTCCATATTTCATGAGCTTGAATGGTTCAGGCGTGTCATCCATTTCAGAATTCTGCAAAGCATCGACCTGCATGAATTACCGAAAAGATTGCCAATTGCTTCCGCCGAAGAAACAAATGCTTTCGCTCCCGATAGTTTAATCGCAGAACTGGCATCTCCGGCATTGAATCCCGATGATCCATATGGGCGACTCGTCCACACCCACGGTCTGAATGAATCCGAGCGGATTGTTCTCATGCTGGCACTGGTTCCTCACATTCAACCGGACGTGCTTGACCCTTTTTTTAAAGATCACCGTACCGAATACGGTGGAACGAAAGGGTCAGGGCAGAAAGGATTTTTACCAACGGGGCAAACTGTTTTGTTCATTCTTGCCGGCGATCATCCGGCGCTGCGAAGCGCTGTACTTTCCATGTTCGACGATGATCACAAATTCAGAAAGGGAAATATTCTTTCTCTCGAGACTGCTCCC
>DATHKF010000070.1:0-9482 GCA_035489505.1 Bacteroidia bacterium
CGATGTGACCATCGAGATATAAACTGCTTGCACCGTGGTTGATCACTGTTTCTCCGTAGTAGCCGTTTTCCCAAACGGTCTTGCGGATTACAAATCCCAATGAAGCTGCGAGGTAAAAATCCCAGTTTGATCCGGCACTGAGCAACTGATCAAAGTAGTATGTGCCTTTTACCCCAATAGGAATTACGGTATGGCGGTAGTAATAATTTCTGTATGGATAATTGGGATTTCCCCAGTAATAATAATTGCGGTACGAATACACCGTGATGAATGGAGCAAGCGTGAAATTCCTGGCCACATTGAATTCAAAATCGGCGTGAACAACAGGCATCGTATGGCCTACGTACCCGTAGTACCCGATTCCCAAACCAAGGTTCAGGGTCTTGCCGTAGGATTCGCCTGAATTGGATTCCTGTGCTGAAAGCGAACTTCCGATAATTGAAAGCGCAATTGCCGTCGTAAAAAGTAGATTTTTCATAAGCTGTTTTTTGAAGTGGTGTGTAGGTTGTGGTTTAGAAGAGAAACGTAATTCCGGTGTAGGCAGAATATGTTTTGATCGTATTTCCGTCAATAACATTGAAGGACCTTGAGTTGTCTGTACCGGTTTCTTCCTGGCGCATGTCGAGAAAACCATATACTCCACGAAACCCGATGTCGAGACGGATGCTGCGTCTTTCATTGAGCATGAATTCGAGCCCGGCTCCGTATGCAAAGCCAATGTCTCCTTTTCGCAGAACGAGTGTGGCCTGCATGGTGTCTGAACCGTTGCTGCCTGACGTTTCCATGCGTGAACCCACGTTGTACGCTATTTGTGGTCCCACCACGAAATTCAGGTTCACTGGTCTTGACTTACCGGTATTGAATGAAATCAGCATGGGAATGTTTACATAGTTCACGTGAATAGTCCGTTCCATTTCCTGGTCTTTGTATTTCTGTGAAAGTGAATTGTAAATGATTTCACCTTGCACACCAATGTGGTTCGAGAAGTTGAAACCAATTAATCCACCAATGCCGTATCCCAGTGTGGCTTGTCCCTGTACAGTTCCGCCGCCGGACGTTTTCATTTTGAAGGCAGAAACGGTTGGCATGAACCGGAATCCAAATTCGACACGTGGAATATCCGGTGAATCGGTTTGCGTGTCCTGCGCAGTGATTACGGATGAAAAGCAAAGTGCGCAAAGGATCAATGATATATTTTTCATGGGGTGTGAGATTATCGCGCAATGCGCGGCTGTGTTTTTTGGTTTAACAAAGGTGGCGTAGACCCGGTGCCGATGTGTTACACAACACTTAGGAATTGTTGTATCATTCACACATTCAAAAAAATGGGACATATCGTATCGGAGCAAGAAATGACAAATCGTGACTTGTTAAGCATCCAAATAACCACGGGGGCACGGCGACACGGCGCTTGCTGTATTTCTCACGGCACAGCGAATAGAAAACAGTCGCTTCGTTTTGTCCGTGCAAACACGAAGTGTTTGTTTTCGACCACTGGACCGAATACAGTATATTTTAAGTTCCGCGCCGTGTCGCCGTACCCCCGTGGTTATTTACGTTACAGTTTCTTAAAGGCATAGCTACAAAAAAAATACTGCCAGCTTTTTGAGGGCTGGCAGTATGGGTTAACCGGCAATTTCAATCAGAGCGCTGCTATGATCGCAGCGAGTTCTTCTTTGCTTTTGCCAAGTTTTATTTGAAGTTTTCCAAGCATCTCGTCTTTTGTACCTTCTGCGAATAAAAGATCGTTATCGGTGAGAACGGCAAATTTTTGTTTCAACTTCCCTTTGGTCTCGTTCCAGCTTCCCTGTAATCCATTCATATTTGCCATGATTCTTTATTTTACATTGTTGTTTGTTTGATTTGTTTTTATGGTTACCGGGCAATTAAACGCCCGGTTTGAATATTTTCATGAACACCTGTTATCTGGTAGAAATAAACACCGGGTGGCAAATCACCGGTTCCAATAGTGGTGCTTGGCCCTGCGAGAACAACGTTCATCACTTCCTGTCCCAATGCGTTGTACAAACTGAAGATGTGGCCTGTCGCCTGGAAATTATCGTTTACAGTAACGGTGATTGACTCTTTGAACGGATTCGGGAAAACAGAAGCCATTGCATCTTCCATAGGATCTACGCTGGCTACACTCAGCACTAAACAATTGGATGGGATCATGGTTGCAACTGCTGTGGCTGCTGTAGTTGACAAGGCACCAGTTGTAGTCAATGCGCGTCCATCGAGGAATACTCCGGTGTTGAGCGCACTCAGCGCACCGTTGTTGCAAACGATTGTGCCACGGAAGGTGGAGTAGTTGTTGATGTCAACAGCGCCATCTATTTTCCAGTATACATTTTTGGATTGCGCACCGTTGATCAGCACCACATTCGAGTACGTGCTTGTAGATAGCGCACCAAATACTTTGATTACAAACACGGCATTGGGATTTCCCTGCGCATTGAGGTACAGCGTATCTGTAAAAGTTACAGCGCCATTCATCACGTATGTGTGCGGAGTAAGCACAAGATTGTTTCCGAATTGTGCGGGATACAGCAACTCAATATCATGTGGAAGATTGTTCAGGTAATTGTTTACGTTGAGCAGGTCTGCGGCGCATGCTGCTGTGGATCCATCAGGAATTGCGTGAATGGTTCCGGTGACGTTAACCGCGTTGAACCCGGTTGTTAAACCATTGTTGGTTCCGATGTCACCGGTAACGTATGTTGTACCCGTATTGGTCACTGCGCCGTTGGAAGAAAATATTCCGTAGCAGGCTGTAGCACCCAGGAAGGGAGCAAGTGGTCCGGTAAGTATGGGACTTCCGCATCCGATGGGTGTGTATCCGAGAATTCCGTCGACCGTTACTGCACCTGCAGTGGAAAGTGCACGTCCTTCGAGTGTATCACCTGTGCTCATGTTGATGGCCGCATTGTTGGCGATGATTGTTCCTTTCATGAACGTTCCGCTGGCCATGCTCACCAATCCTTCGATCTTCCAGAAAACGTTGCAGGCTTTCGTTCCGTTGATCAGTTTGATTTTTGAATTGGCATTCGTAGAGAGTGGTCCCTGAATTTTAAAAATGAATACGGCGTCGGTATCGTTTTGTCCGTTGAGAATGAGTTCAAGGTTTAACGTGGCCGCACTTCCAATGGAATAAACACCGGGTAAAAGAATCTGGCCGTTGCCCAAAAGCGGGGCAGGGAAGAAGGTTGGAACTGTAGCGTTCAACTGATTGTAAGCAATCAGAAGATCGGCAGCGCCTTGTGAACTCACCGGGCCTCCGTCCTCCATGTTTCCGTCTACATTTCCAAATCCGGTGCTCGAACCGTTGTTCGTGCCCACGTTTCCGGTGAGGTGCGTGATTCCTGAATTGGTTACGGCTCCATTCGTGGAGAAAAGCACAAATGATGCTGCAACTCCCAGGTTGGGTGCCTGTGCGCAGATTGTATTAGGAACGCAGAAAAGAAGAATGGCTGCTGCGATTGCCGGTAGTGTATGTTTCATGATCTTTCGTTTGTGTGGTGAGATGAACTTTCAAAGAGTAAAGTTCCGTTATCTCACAGCCTGTTCAGTTACACAACCTTTGGGAAGTGTTACATAATTCACACTACGGGTGAAGTGCTGGTCGAATGGCGTCTATTTTAATAACCGCATCGCGGAGTGCTTCAAAATCTGCTTTGATTTGTTCTACATCCGCTCCATATACCAATTCAACTCTTTCTCCATTTTCTGGTAGCGGAGTGCATTCTCTATAATTTTATTCAGGCGCACGAAAGCAGTTTCATTCTTCACCACGTAGTCGAATGCTTTGTGATGCATACAGTTTACAGCAACCTCAATCTTATCTTGTGAAGACAGCATGATAACAGGAAGATCGGGCTGAAATGCTTTGATCTTGTCCAGTGTGGCTATTCCGTTCATGGCCGTTTTGTCGATACCATCCAGGTGATAGTCCAGGATAATGATATCCGGGTTCAATGACAAACTGGCTAAACAGAGTTCGCCGGTTGCAAATATTTCAATGGAATATCCGCCATGCCTGAGAAACTCGATTTCGAGCGAGGCCAGGAACAAAGCATTGTCGTCGACCAGGAAAACCTGTATTTGTTTTTCGGGGCTCATGGGTTTGCGTTTTTAATTGAATTGTATTCTGCTTCCAGTTCTTTGCAAGCCTGGTTACACACGTTTTCAATCTGCTGGATCATTCCCGGTATACCGTCTGCATCCTGCTGGGTATTGGCATATTCCTGTACTTTCTTTGCCATCCGCTCAAAATCGGGACTGATTCCCACAATGGAAAAAGACGGAATCATCTTGTGTACCGCAGCCTGCAACGTGCTCCAGTCCTGTTCGTGCATTCCTTTTTTCATGGCGCGTACCAAAGGCGGAGTTTGTTCGAGATAAAGTGCGATCATTTTCAGCATCAGGTCCGGGTTGGAACGGGTGCGGTGAATGAGATAGCCCAGGTCAGTACACTTCAGTGGTTTGTTGAGGACCGTGTCGATATCCTTTGGTACAATAATGACGTTGGCTTTTTTTACAAGCCCAACGATTTTGTTGTACAGCAATTTTTCGCTCACGGGTTTGGCAATGTAATCGTTCATGCCAACAGCCTTGCATTTCTCAA
This sequence comes from Bacteroidia bacterium, assembly GCA_035489505.1. Classification (GTDB taxonomy): domain Bacteria; phylum Bacteroidota; class Bacteroidia; order Palsa-965; family Palsa-965. The sequence continues at coordinate 4,625 of DATHKF010000070.1, forward strand.
GATCGACCGTGGTTACATCGGCAGTTAAGGCGAGAATGGGAATGGTGGAGTTCATAGTGTTGCGAATGTAGGTCGTTGCTTCAAAGCCGTTCATTTCGGGCATCTGCAGATCCATCAGGATTACGTCGTACGATCTTTTTTCAAGTTTCTTAATGGCGATTTTTCCGTTGGCGGCAATATCACATTCAAAACCGAAATCATCGAACAGTGTTTTCATCAGCAATTGATTCAGCGGGATGTCTTCCACCACGAGAACGGAAATGTGTTTGACTTCTGTATCGATTTCAAGAAGTTCCGATTCTGATTCAACCTCCTCGGTCGTTTTCGGGAAGTCGAGGATGAAGCTGAAGGTGGATCCCGTTCCGAATGTACTCATCACGCGAATGGTTCCGCCTTGTGGCTCCACGAGTTGTTTCACAATGGCCAGGCCTAATCCGGTTCCGCCATACAACCGCGATGTTCCGCTGTATGCCTGCTGGAAATTTTCAAAAATATTTTCAATACGGCTTTCGGGTATACCGATGCCGGTATCGGTGACGGAAAATTCAACTGTCACTTTTTCTTCGTCTTCACCCAGCATTTTTACGGTGACGGTGATGGAGCCTTCTGTTGTAAACTTTACAGCATTGCTCACCAGGTTCAGAATGATCTGGTGCAGGCGTACAGGATCGCCGACGAGGACAGCCGGAATTTTCGGGTCGTATTTTTTTACGAGCAGAAGATTTTTTTCCTGCATTTTCGGCTGGAATAGTTGAAGCATAGCCGATATCGACTTTTCCAGTTTGAATGGAACGTGCTCGAAAGTCATTTTGCCTGCATCCACTTTGGCCAGGTCAAGAATGTCGTTGATCAATACGATCAGCGCATCGCCGCTCACCTGTATGGCGGATAAGTACTCTCTTTGTTTCGCTGTCAGTTCTGTTTTCAATACCACTTTGGTGAATCCCAGGATGGCGTTCATCGGAGTGCGGATCTCGTGGCTCATGTTCGAGAGAAACTGCTGCTTGGCTTTCACCGCATTTTCTGCGATCAGTGTGGCCTGCTCCGCCTTGAGCTGAGCCTGCTCGGCAATTTCGGTAGCCAATTCAGCAAAAACCCGGGCCTCGATCAGTTCTTTTTCATTGCGTTTTTGTTCAGTGATGTCGCGGGCAACCACAACTGCACCAATCATTTTTCCCTGTTCATCCTGGTAGACGGATCCGTTGAAGAGTACATCGGTCAGTTGTCCATCTTTCATGGTTAAAGGCGAATCGATAACAAAGCCTTTCGTGAAAACTTCCTGGTAAACTTCACGCGCTTTGTGTGAGTCGGTGAAATAATCACTGAAATCGGTACCTATAAGCGCTTCCCGCGACTTGTCTACCACATCCAGCATGGCCTTGTTCATATCTGTAATTTTTCCATCAGTATTGATAGTCACTAATGGATCAAGGCTCGCTTCGATCAGGCTGCGTGCGTAGTTGGCAATTCTTAATTCTTCCGCCCGTTTTATTTTCTCGCTGTTTTGAAACGCAAGTTCCTTGTTTGCGAGAATCAGTTCTTCTGCCCGTTTTTCTTTTTCATCGTTTTGAAACAGGAGTTCCTTATTGGCGATGATCAGTTCGGCGGCGCGTTGCTCTTTTTCGTGGTTCTGGAAAATCAACTCATTGTTTGCAATGATCAGTTCTGCCGCCCGTTTTTCTTTTTCATCGTTTTGAAAGGCCAGTTCTTTATTGGCAATGCTCAGTTCTGCCGCCCGCTTTTCTTTTTCATCGTTTTGAAAGGCCAGTTCCTTGTTGGCAACGATGAGTTCTGCGGCGCGTTTTTCTTTTTCATCGTTTTGAAAGGCCAGCTCTTTGTTGGCAACGTTCAGTTCGGCAGCGCGCTTTTCTTTCTCGTCGTTCTGAAAAACAAGTTCTGTATTGGCAATGCCCAATTCGGCCGCCCGTTTTTCTTTTTCATCATTCTGAAAGGCCAGCTCTTTGTTGGCAATGATCAGTTCGGCAGCGCGTTTTTCTTTCTCGTCATTCTGAAAAACAAGTTCCTTGTTGGCAATGCTCAGTTCTGCCGCCCGTTTTTCTTTTTCATCGTTCTGGAAAGCCAGTTCCTTATTGGCACTAACAAGGTCTTCGGCCCGCTTCTGATTTTCTTTCTTCGACTGTTCCATTTTATTTTCCTGTTGAATTGCCAACTTCTTCGATTGGATTACGGCGCTTATCTTTCAGCTGTTTGAAGTGAGAAGGCGAGAGACCGGTGACTTTTTTAAACTGGTTGGAGAGATGGGCTACGCTGCTGTAATTCATCTTCCAGGCAATTTCGGTGACGTTTAATTCGCCGTAGATAATTAACTCTTTGATGCGTTCCACTTTATGTGAAATCACAAATTGCTCGATCGTTGTCCCTTGGGTTTCCGAGAAGAGATTCGCCAGGTACGTGTAATCGTGATTGAGCTTTGCCGCCAGGTAATCTGAAAAATTAATTTTGATCACTTCACTGCTGTGATGGACCATCTCAATGATGGCATTTTTTATTTTTTCGATCAGTACCGCGCGCTTGTCATCCATGAGTTCCAGTCCCAGTTTGTGCAATTCGGCTTTTAATTCTTCACGCTGGTGCGCCGAGAGGGTTTCCATAACGTCGACCTCACCCAGATCCACCAATACGAAGTGCAGCCCCAACTGTTTGAGCGTATCCTTTACCGCCAGTTTACAGCGGTTGCTCACCATGTACTTGATGAATAGTTTCAATGGGATATTTAAAGTGTGTACAAAGTTCGGCCTGATCAGGCATGATGGCCTTACACATCTCCGGGAAAGAGTTACATATATCCCACTTTTGGGAATTTAAATACTCAGTTTGCCGTTGAGAACGAGCAACTGTTTGACGGATAGATCAGACCTGTTCGGGGAAATGTGTTCGGGGAATGGATTCAGCGAATGATGCGGATAAACTCAGGCGAGTTCTTCATATCCGCTTTTGATGATGGTTGAGATCATTTTGAATTGTTCATTGGCATTGAAATGGTGAGCAGCGTGCGCGGGAATAATGATCCCTTCGCCCAGGCGGAGTTTGTATTTTTTATTACTGATGCTCAGCTCGGCTGTGCCGTCAATGATCTGGATGTAGTTGTCGAAAGGGGATGTTTTTTCAGCCAGTTCTTCTCCTGCATCGAACGAAGAAACGGTAATGTTGCCGGTTGATTTTTTAATTATGGTTTTACTAACCACGGCATTTGGTACGTATTCGATGATTTCAACGATTATGTGGGCTGCTGATTTTTCAAGTTCAGTTTTTGCCAGATCAGATTTTTCCATGATAGAGATATTTACACGCGATAAGTGAAGTAATTCGAGGTCTTATATATTCTCCAGGTTGTCCCGGCGTTTTTGCTGCAATTGTTTGTAAAAGGAAGGAGAAAGCCCCGTGACTTTTTTAAACTGGTTCGACAAATGTGCTACACTGCTGTAGTGCAGCCTGTGAGCAATTTCAGTCAGGTTGAGTTCGTCGTACAACAGGAGCTCTTTTACTTTCTCTATTTTATGAATAATGATAAATTGCTGGATCGTTACTCCTTTTACTTCTGAAAAAATATTGGACAGGTAATCGTAGTCATAGTTCAACTTCGCACTGATGTATTCCGAGTAGTTCATCTTGGGCAAATCCTCGGAGTAATGGATCATTTCGACAATTACATTTTTTATTTTTTCGATCAGGATGCGTTTCTGATTATTCAGTAATTCCAGTCCCGATTTCAACAGGTTCACTCTCAACTCCTCGTGCTGTTGAGGTGTGATCTCCTCCATAACTTCCACCATGCCCAGGTCAAGTACGACGTAGTGCAGCCCCAGCTTTTCCAACTCGTCTTTGACCATCAGTTTGCACCGCAGGCTCACCATATATTTGATATAAAGCTTCAAGTCATTACTTTTTTTGTGTTATGCAAAACTATCGGTCTCTTCCGGCAGAATTGTTACACAACAACGGAAAGCATGTGCAAAATTCACACATCGTGGAGATCTGGTGTGAAGTGAAAAACAGTAGGAAGGGGGATTGCCTGCTGGTAGAAATTCTGCGGATCAATAGAAGATCAGTAGAGTGGGCTAGAGCCGTACGCAGACGGATTGACGGGCGTGTATTTGTGCAGATGTGTCAGGTATCTATTAACCTGGAGCACCTTGAACTATCTCAAAGGTACGGTTAATAGTCGCACGCCTTACCATTGAATGGAGAAGCGGCGGTCTCTGCTGAAATTCAGCAATTGTCCAAAACAGAAAATGCCCGGACTACAACAAAGTGTAGAGATCAGGAGCTGCACCGAATCCTGTTCTCACTTAATTGCAATCCGGGACATTACCCGTGACCGAAAACCGGTCTAAAAACAAACGACTTATTCTGAAAGTTTTCCGGAAGGAAAAATTTCATTGGGATGGCTCCGACTTTTTAATTTGCGGTTCATGCGCGTGCCCGCTTTGCGGATGTGATCAATCCGATCGTGCCATTTTTTACTGCGCGTATCATCGAGATATGTAAGCATGAACGAAACGGCAATCAGCGCTGTTATTCCCAGGACACTTAATACTATGGTAAGCATATTGATCTTTCTTTTACTTGTTTGTTACTCGTATCGGTTCCGGGTTTTGTGTCCCGTTGCCAAACACTTTTTCTTTCAATGCGGAGGCGGCCATCTCCGCTGCTTTGTTTTTCGCCAGGCCCCAGAGTAAACTTCCTGCGGCTAACAATTTTCCGCGTGTCGTTTTTCCTTTACCGGGAGCGAGTAGAATACCAATTGCACCGCCGACGGCTGCAGTAATCAGCAGTTTTTTTACCAGGCCACTTTTTCCGCTCTTCGCTGCAATTTTCTTTTTCACGTTTGCCATGA
>DATHKF010000071.1:0-3195 GCA_035489505.1 Bacteroidia bacterium
TAAAGCCGCCGGTTCCGGTGATGATATTGTTCCTGAACGTATTTCCGGTAATATTTACCGTACCCGCAGCCGCGGAATTCGTAATACCGCTCAGCGAACCATTGGAAATCATATCGCAATTGGTGACCAGGTTGTCCGTCACGTTTAACGTGAGACTACCAATGGTAACGGAGCTGTTTGTATGGATGGCCGCTACAGAAGCCGTTCCGGCCTGTGAAAAAGTAACCGTATTGCGTGTGATCGTATTGGTCACGGAGCCGCTGGGTACTGCCGAAAAATCTGTCATAATACATCGTACTCCATAACCTGTATTGAACGGTGCAGCAATGAGTGTATTATCGGAAATGGTGTGAAAGCATTCGTTAATCACGTAGATACCGAAAACCTGGGCCGATGTTATCCCAACAAAGCCGGTGCCGTGCGGTTGCCCGCCGTAGTTTGTGATGGTGTTCCCGTCGATCTCGTTGAGCTGATTCATATTCGCCGGTACGACAGACCCGCAAAAGATCACCCCGACGTTTACATTCGAGATGTTGTTCTGAAGAATGTGGTTGTTGCTGTTCGGCGCGGTCGTATTATTGACGATTTCAGAGACCGTACCAGGGCTGGTTGAAAAATGCCTGCTGTTGCTATACACACCAACTGCATTCTGGTAGTTTATGTCCAGCGAGATGGTGTTGCTGATGATCGTGTTGAACTGCGCTCCGTTCGTCGTCGAGGAGTGCAACAACGCAACACCCCACTCTGTCATCGTATTGCTGTTGGCCGGACTGAATACATTGTTCGCCGCATTCTCCTGCATCACGAATTGCGTCAGTGTAATGTAATCGCCGCCAACAATTTTGAAAATGCCGTCAGCACATGAGCCGGGTGATAGTCCCGTGGCTGCAGTGATTATATTCCCGTTACCTGCGAGAATGATCGGGGTAGCTGCAGTTCCCTGTGCGGTAATCACGTAACCGCCGACAGGTGTAGTTTGCGGGTTACCCGAAAGCAGGTTCAGCACAACGCCCCCAGCGCCAACGCCCTGCGCGTTCAGATCCGTAATAGCGGCTGCCAGCGTGGGATAGTTGCCCGGAATGTTTTTGACACCTGTTAATTGCGCATGCGCAGTCTGAACAATAAAAAAAGCAACAAAGGAAATTACCGTGCGGCACAGCCATTGTTGACTAAACGTAGAGCGTTGAGTCATTTGATTTGAATAAGATGTAAAGTGTAATAACTAGGCGTAAAGCGATCGCTTTACAAACGATGGGACCTGGGTATTTTCAGGGCCGGCAAATATACAGGGAAATCGAAGCATCATCGTTTGTTTTAGATCAAGGGGTCTATAGCGGGCACGAAAGTAAAGGAGAACGCGTCAGGAAGTAATAGTGGGTAACCACTATTCGTAATTGCGCAGGCGATAAAGGGTTAAAGCAAATATTTGTGCGGGATAGCGAATTGGCGAAGAGAATTCTTGTCTTCCAGCTTCAGCTTCTTCACAATGTCGGAGCGATGGTTGTCGATTGCGTCCGGACTTACGAAAAGAAGCTGCGCGATCTCAGCGGACGTTTTGCTTTCTGCGATCAGTTTCAGAATAACTTTCTCGGTTGGAGTGAGATGAGCAAGTTCAGGTACAGCATGTCCGGCTGTGGCTCCGGCTAGATTTTCCAGTCCCGGACTTACAAACCTTTTACCTTTCAACACGTTCTCTACGCATCTGACCAGGTCGGATCTGGCATGATCCTTAAAGAGATATCCTGTCACACCGATGCTCATGGCCTCATGAAAAAAATTCTTGTCCTTATGCATGGTCAGCACAACGAACTTTGTTTCGGATTTCCCGCTCATTACTTTCCTGCAGATCTCAAGTCCCGACAAACCGGGCATTTCAATATCAAGTATGGCAAGATCGGGACGCTTTTCGATAATACTTTGGTAAGCCTGTAATCCGTCGGGCAATTCCGCTACAATTTCGAGATCGCGCATTTCCCCAAGTATCTCTACAATTCCTTTCCGGAATACCGCATGATCATCGGCTACAATCGCGGTATGTCTCATTATTTTGCGCGCAGTTTAAATATGCATTCGTTCATGTGCCCGCATATAGTTCGTTCATTGGAGAAACTACATGCGGGCAAAGAACTTCACCGGTCTTCCGGATATTTACAGCTTCACCACTCTCCGCACGCTCACCTGTTCATTGGCGATGATCCTGATGAAATAAGTACCAACCGGTTCGTCCGACAGATCAAGCGTGATCGTCGTTGCCTGTTGTTTGTTCTCGCTTTGGATCAGCTTTCCATCTGCGGAATAAATTTCGATAATTACGTCGCTGATCAATTCACCGGTTGTGGTCACGCTGATCAAACCGCTCGTTGGATTCGGGAAAACGTTCCATGACGTTGCAGTCACTGTTTCGATTCCCATGCACAGGTCCACGTACACACTGTCTGTTGCGCTGGCCGTACAGCCGTTGATGTCGGTGTAAGTGTAAGCGATGAAATGCATTCCCACACCCGCTGTGAACGGATCAAACGTATTTCCGCTGACGTTACTTCCACTCCATGTTCCGCCGGCTGGTGATTCACCGGAAAGAAGAACGGTTCCAGGGAAACTTCCGCAAGCGGTATCCATCGGCAGTGCAAGTGTAACGGCTGGTGCTCCGGGATCGTTGATCGTCGCAGAAACCGTAGTTGTACATCCGTTCGCATCGGTGATCACAACGCTATACGCATCCGCCGCAACTGCGGTGAGATCTTCATTCGGATCGTTGTTGCTCCAGAGGAACGTGTAGGGGACCGTTCCTCCTGAAGCGTTGATATCGATTGCACCATCTGTTCCGCTGCATGTTGTTGGATTCACTGCGGCGTTGATCACTGCGGAAAGTATTGCAGGTTCAGTTACGGTAATCGAAGTCGTTGTTGTGCAGCCATTCGCGTCTGTTACGGTGTACGAATACGTTCCTGCATTCACGGTGAACGTTCCTTCTCCTGTGTATGGAGTAGTTCCGCCCGAAGCCACAACTGTTACATCGGCTGTTCCGCCGTTGCACGCAATGGATGTTGCAGACGACGAAGCTGTCAGCAATGTTGGCTCAGTTACCGTGATGGAAGTTGTAGTTGTGCAACCGTTCGCATCTGTTACTGTGTAGGAATAAGTTCCTGCTGTTACCGTGAACGATCCTTCTCCTGTGTAAGGAGCAGTTCCGCC
>DATHKF010000072.1:0-4286 GCA_035489505.1 Bacteroidia bacterium
ATGGAAAAATATTTTTCCGCTTTGACGAAACGTATGCAGGGACCAATCTCCGTTGCAGAATTCTGAACGAACAGCAACAGGAGATTAAACCGGAACCCGAGAATGAACAGAAAAAAGAAGAAGGTGCTGATGCGATGAACATCAAATCAAACGGGTACAACCGGTACGAGATTGACCTCGCACCACTGAAATTGAAATCGGGATATTATTTCCTGGAAGTTGTCAATGAAAAAAACGATAAATACATACTGAAATTTTATGTGGACTAAACCGATTGTAATCATTTTTTCGCTCGTTGCAGGCCTGGCTGGACTGGGACTGGGATTGAATGCCCATTTCTGCCAACCGAAAATTGCATTTGTTCACCTGACTGAAGTTTTCGATCAGTTCAAAATGAAACAGGAAATGCAAATGAGTCTTCAACGCGAAGAGCTTGTTGCGCGAAAAGCACTTGACAGTATTGCTTTTCTTCTGACTGAAGAAGGCAACCGGCTGGATGCACAGGAAAAACCAGATCAAGCGGTTGTGCAGGATTATCTGCGGCGCAAAGAAACATACCTGGCGCAGCGTCAGCAATTCGAACAAAGCAAACAAATGGCTACAGCGAATTACGATAGCCAGATCATTACGCGCATGACGCAGTACATCAAAGATTACGGCAGTGAAAACGGGTACAAATACATTTTCGGTGACGACGGCAATGGAAACATCATGTATGCCGAACCGATGGATGATGTAACAGCACCCGTGATTGCCTATCTCAACCAACGCTATTCCGGAAAAGACAAATGAAAAAACTACGCTACATAGCTGGCTGTTCGTTGTTGCTGTTCGCCTGTTCGCAGCAGAACACAGAAATTCTGACCGGTGATGATCTCCTCACGATCCGCAACACAAAAGTTCCGGCGGAAGAATATTCCGGGTGGATTGCTTCTAACGCCGCGCCGCTGACCAAAGAACAGGTGTTGGGTGATCTCACCTACCGTCTCACGCGCGTGCCTGCAGATCTGCTTGCATTACGTGAAACAGGAAAGGGAGCCTCACCAGAGGCACTTGCCGAAGCCAAAACGCATTACACCGACCTGGTTTATTTCCGGCTGGAGATTATTGCAAACAGTCACAACGGAGAATTGCTCAAGAAAGACCTGCAGAGTCCGCAGGAATACAACCGTCGTGTTTCTTATGCAGCATTCGGCGTGCAGAATGACCTGAGCATGAAAATCGGAAAGGACTCTTTGGCCTGCGCGGTGTGCCAGTTCGAACGTTCGTTTGACGTTGCACCGATAGCCACGTTCATGCTCGCATTTGATGCCGACGAAAAAATCGCAAATGACAACAGCTTAACCGTTGTGTTCAACGATCAGCTGTTCAATAACGGAATCATCCGGTTCTACTGGAACGCAGGTGAATTAAACGCATATCCTTCATTGGAAGGAACAAACAAATAGTGCCATGATTACACTACGCCTCAACCCGAAAGCACAACGTTGTATCGCTGCTACACTTATTGTAGTCATGCTCACGGATGTATTTATGCCAACAGCCGCATTGGCGCTGACCGGCGGACCGAGTCAACCCGAAGTACAAAGCTTCGAGCCCATTGGTACTTCCGATATGGTGGACATATTCAGTGGTGATTTCACCTACAACATTCCGCTGATCGATATGGACGGCTATCCCGTAAACCTGAGTTATCATTCGGGAATTACGATGGACCAGGAAGCAAGTTGGGTTGGACTCGGATGGAACATCAGCCCGGGAGTGATCAACCGGAACATGCGCGGCGTGCCCGATGATTTCAAAGGCGATGTGATTACGAAAGAATTCAACATGAAACCAAACAAAACGTTTGGACTGAACGGCGCCTTCGGTGCAGAATTGTTCGGTAATCCCAAAGGATTTGTCCAGGGAACATTCAACCTTGGAATTGGCGTTACCTACAACAATTACACCGGTCTCGGAATTGAACAAACGTTTAATCTCGGTGTAGCCGCTGGAGACAAAAGCAAATTGCCGTTCAACGCGAATCTTGGTTTAACATCGAGCAGCGACAACGGACTGAGCATTCAACCTTCTCTTGGTTTACAATCGAGAAGCGATGCGGAAGCTACCAAAGACGGAGCCAGTTCAAGCACCCTGGGTCTATCCATTGGAGCGTCTTTCAATTCCCGCGGAGGTTTAAGCAGGCTCACGATCAGCACATCGGTTGATGCCGGTTACAAATACCTGAGCGAGGCCGGTGAAAGCGTAGGCAATTCGTCCTCCGTGTTCGGAACATCGTCTTCGTTTAACTATGGTTCTTACAGCTATACCCCTTCCGTAAATCTTCCGATGCACAATTTTTCCATCTCTGCGAATTTTAAAGTAGGCGGTGAAGTTTTTGGTCTGCATGGCAACTTCACACTGGGCGGTTATTTCAGTTCTCAAAAACTGATCACCAACAGTTCGGCAAATCCTGCATACGGATACATGCATTACGACGAAGGCATTCCGTACGACAATTCGATCCTCGATTTCAACCGCGAGAATGATGGCCCGTTTGTAACCGACGTACCTGCGCTCCCTATGTCGAGCCTTACTTTCGACATGTACGCTGTTTCGGGACAAGGTGTTGGCGGCAGTTACCGGCCATTCCGTTCGGATGTGGGTTATGTGTACGATGCATCCAGTTACAGCACCAGCGATGGATTCGCCATTGGCGGAGAATATGGTTTTGGAAATCTCGCACACGCGGGCGGTGATATAACCGTAAATATGACGACCACACATTCCGGAAGATGGCTGAGCGGAAACAACGCGCAACCGAAACTTCGTTATACCGGAACTGGTGACGATAATTTTTACGAGGCATTTTATTTTAAGGAAGCCAACGAAAAATCTGTTGAGTCCGATGCTGCGTTCTTTGCAGCGTACGGAAACACAGAGCCACAACGGTTCCAACTCAATGCGGTTTCCGAATTCAATACGCAACTCAACCCTGTTCTCGTGAACAGCGGTGGCGGTGGTGCAACATCATTGCCAGCCGACAATACCCGCGACGAACGCGACAAGCGCAACCAGATGATTTATCAAATCACACGCGGAGAAGTGGATGCCGGAATGGGATTGAATGATGTTCATCCCGACGCATATGCTGCACCTGCGCATCACGTTGCAGAAATCACCACCTACGGAACAGACGGAATGCGTTATGTCTACGGCATTCCGGCGTACAACACTTCGCAGCGGGAAGTTACATTCGCTACGGGAGCGGATATGTCAGGCAATCCTGCCAACACAGCTGATTGCACAACGGGTCTGGTAGACTACTCGGCAGGAACGGATAATTCGGCAAGCAATGAAAAAGGAATCGACAATTATTTCAATCGTACCAGTACTCCTGCGTTTGCGCATTCATATTTGTTGTCTTCCGTACTGAGTCCGGATTACGTAGATGCCGATCCGATCAAAGGACCGAGCATTGGTGACCTCGGTTACTTCACACAATTTTATTATTCGGTAACCGAGGACTACAAATGGCGCGTTCCGTTTGAAGCGAACAAAGCCAATCACAACGAAGGGTTGAAATCAGATCCGACAGACGACAAAGGAAGCTATGTATACGGAACGAAAGAAATCTGGTATCTCGATTCCATTGTTTCAAAAAATTACATCGCCATTTTCGAAACGGAAGACCGTAAAGATGGTTGGGGTGTGCTTAACGAAAATGGTGGAATTGAAACCGACAACACCAAGGGAATGAAGTTGCTCCGCAAGATCAGTTTGTATTCGCTTCCGGAATACCGCGCAGGAAATGCTGTACCCATCAAAGAAGTTCATTTTGAATACGATTATTCCCTGTGCCCCGATGTTCCGAACAACACAGGTGTTGCAGAGATGGTTGATGGAAATGACATCAACCTCGCTGAAGGAAAACTTACTCTGAAGAAAGTCTATTTTACGTACCAGAATTCAAACAAAGCGCGCTTAAGTCCCTATGAATTCTCATACGGCACAACAAATCCTTCGTACAACCTGAAAGGATATAATCGCTGGGGCAACTACAAAGCAAACGGAAATTATTGCGCACCTACAAGCAATGGTTTGACTGCTCCGGAATATCCCTATGTAATCCAGAATAAAACACAGGAAGATGCCTGGTCTTCGGCCTGGAGTATGGATACAGTTGCATTGCCATCAGGAGGAAGAATAATAGTCGATTATGAATCCGATGATTATGCTTATGTCCAGAACAAAAAGGCGATGCAGATGTTTAAGATCATCGGTGTTGTGGAGACAAACACTTC
>DATHKF010000073.1:0-2949 GCA_035489505.1 Bacteroidia bacterium
AGTTGCACTTGTGCATTCCTCAACACGTTGCTTTGCAATTGCAACTGAATGAACTCGAAAAACGTGAAGTAACCATTGCAGATGGTAGTCGTCAACTTTGTTCCTATGTAGGTCCGGTTAAACTTCAATTTGAAAACCGCAGCTGTTTTACCGGCGCCCTCGTTATTGGCGATTCAGTTTTGCTCGGAGCCATTCCTATGGAGGATATGGACCTGGTGATTCATCCTGCATTGCTCAAGGTTTCGGTCAATCCTTCCAATCCAAATATTCCAAGTTCTGTAGTAAAGTGAATCTGATCGACGGAAAAAAAATCGCGGAACAGATTCAACTCGAAATCGGGGAAGAAGTAAAGATTCTTGTTGCAGCCGGAAATCGCGCACCACATCTTGCAGCGGTCCTGGTTGGAAGTGATGGAGGCAGCATGACGTACGTCAATGCAAAAATGAAAGCCTGCGAGCGCATCGGTTTTCGTTCGACCTCGCTGAAATTCGAATCAACAATCACCGAAGCAGAATTACTGAAAGTTGTTGCTGACCTGAACAGCGATCCGGAACTCGATGGATTTATCGTGCAGCTTCCATTGCCGAAACACATCAACGAACAGAAAATTGTTCAGGCCATTGATCCGAAAAAAGATGTCGACGGATTTCACCCGGTGAACGTAGGACGCATGGCGTTGAATCTTCCGTGCTATTTGCCTGCAACGCCGTACGGTATTCTGCAGTTGCTGCAACGTTCGGGAATTGAAACATCCGGAAAACATTGCGTGGTGATTGGCCGCAGCAATATCGTTGGATCACCGATGAGTATTCTGCTGACGCGAAATGCCAATCCCGGAAACTGTACCGTTACGGTTTGTCACAGCCGCACTCCGGATATTTCTGTCTTTACGAAACAGGCCGACATCATCGTTCTCGCACTCGGCAAACCTGGTTTCCTGAAAGGCGATATGGTGAAAGACGGTGTTGTGGTTATTGACGTAGGAACAACACGCGTGGATGCACCCGATACCAAAGCCGGCTGGCGTTTGAAAGGCGATGCCGATTTTGAAAGTGTTTCTCCGAAGTGCAGCTGGATCACTCCCGTTCCCGGTGGAGTAGGCCCGATGACGATTACCGGTTTGCTGCAGAATACTTTGCTTGCGGCGAAGAAGGTGATTTATTAAATCCCCGAATTCTATTTCAACAGGAGCGTAACTCCATCCAGTGTTTTCACACGCCCATCCGGGTAACGAACAATCACGTGCTCGAAGAACGCGCGGGTACCCGGTTTCACAGCTAAGATTACCTCTTTCATATCTGCAGTGAGGAATGCACCTTCAGCGAGGTGGAACTGTGCAGATCCGTCGTCGAGCCGCATGCCAAACGAAATAACCTGGTAAGGTGCATCCTGGTCAATGCCCATTCCTCTTGCGGAAAAGCCCAATGCTTCGGCAAGAACTGAACGTTGAATAGAATCGTTGTGCCCGGTTTTATTGGCGATATATATTACCGGATCAGGAAGCCATACCAGGCGGAAGATCATGCTGTCGACGGAAACAAGTTTACGTTTGTTCCATGCTTTCACGATCACTGTAAGTCTTTGATAAGCGGTGTCAGGAACGACTGTCCAGGACCAGATATTTTGTTTTTCCACCGTGGCATTCACTGCCGATACTTCGATGGAATCGGCTGCTATGCCTTTGAGACCAATGCTGAGGCGATTCGGACAGCCTTTATACAGTGTACTGTTTTCAATGGAATGCACAACGCAACCTTTTTGCGCGGTGAGCAAACCGCTTGCGCAAAAGAAACCGATGAACAGGAGAATCCGGAGGAATGCGTTATTCATTTTTCACGGGTGTTTTGTTCTGCAGTTACGGAAGTTGTTTCGGTTGTTGCGCCGGTGTCAATCATTCTCGCGAGCAATTGCAGATCGGGAATCAGTAAAACTCCTTTGTCGTTCCCGATTTTATCTTTTGATCTCGGCCAGTTTTCCGGTGGGCGACGTGCTTCGATTTCCTGTTTGAAATAGTAAGTGCCTGTTGAGGAATTGACCATGAACACGAGTGTGTATTTCATTCCCTGCGGAACGGTGGCTCCTTCCACGCACCAGTATTCGTATTCGTCAATGGAAACTTCCGGAATGGCTGTTCCGTTTTTCTCTTTGTATGCGAAGACGTAATCGTTCTTTTCGTTTTTGTTCACGTAGAAAATAATTTCATCCTTCTTTTTCCGGTTCAACGCCATGATGATAATGATCAGCAGCGGGCCCGGCACGAGGATCTTACTGCCTTCAGTGAAAATGATCACACCCACGGAGAGAAGGACAAAGATCACGGCAATGGCTTTGATGGTACCGGAACCTTTGAAACGAAATGCGTCGCGCTGGAAAATGGTGGTGTAGGGCATGAAATGAAGGTACGGTTTTTGTTAAACCTTAAAGGTTTAACACCTTTAAGGTTTAACAAAAACCATTCCGCTATCCGTTTACAAACGTTTAATACCGACTAGCGCCACCGCACTTGCTTAGTTTCGCCCGTGCAAAAGTCGCTCGCCCCTTTTCCGCTCGTCCGTGTACTGGTTCCGCTGGTACTCGGAATCGCCATTTCGTTTTCCATCGACGCAGCAACCTGGCTGCTGGCCATACTTCTCGGCACCGCGCTTCTCGGATTCATCATCAGTTCCCGCCTCATCAAACGTGCTTCACTGTTTTATTCGTGGAACGGATTATTTGTCTCCGCGTTTTTCTTCACGGGAGGACTGCTCATCGCCGAATACCGCGATCACATGCAAACCACCAACGCGGCATCCGTAATCACCGAAGTGCCGGTGCATGTGCGCATCATCAGCGATCCGGAGACGAAAGAAAGCAACGTGCGTTGCCGCGCTGAAGTGATTGCAGTCTATACCGGTTCTTCCTGGCACACGGTTGAATCCAAAACCATGTTGTACCTCAAGCGGAATCCCG
>DATHKF010000074.1:0-5125 GCA_035489505.1 Bacteroidia bacterium
CCGTATTTAATATCGGCCTGCTGCTTGGACTCGCCACGCAGATTTATCTTCCAACGTTCTGTTTCTTTCTGTTTTTCCTCATCGCCATCATTCTTCTCCGGCCGTTTATCTGGAGAGAATGGATCATCCTCATTGCCGGTATACTTATTCCGTTTATTTACGGCGGAGTTTATTTTTATTGGACCGATACGTACAGTGAGATCACTTCACGCGTGATTACTGATCCGCTGGTCAACCGGAATTTCTTCCTGAAACTGGCGCCCGCCGATTATTTTCTCACCGCCACCACTTTACTTGTTCTGCTGGTTTCCGCAGCACGTCTCGTTTCCGGGTCGCTCACTTCGACACTCAAAACGAAAAAGGGAATTTCCGTGATGATCTGGTTCATGCTTTTCGCTGTGATCGCGGCTTTGCCGGCGCAAAGTTTCGCAGTAGGCGCATTCCGGTTTGTGATTTACCCTTTCGCTTTTTTTGCGTCCAATTATTTTCTCCAGGCGCGTCGCGTTTGGATCGCGGAAGTGATTTTTACTTTGTTGCTGGCCGGAATTGCGGTTTCGTACCTGGTGGAAAGCGGTTTTACGGTATAGACGCAAAGGGCGCAGAGTGCGCAAAGATTTCGCAAAGGATCAACCACATACCTGGTGTTCCTTGCGCCTCTTTGTGGCAATTCAAAAAACTTTGCGGTTTTTCTTTGCGTGCTTTGCGCCTTTGCGTCTATTTCCCACTCCGAACTATTCGTATCTTTGTACCCTAAATTTTCTCCACATGAAATTCGGCGTTGTAGTATTTCCCGGTTCCAATTGCGACCAGGATATGATCTATGTTCTCAGCAAAATAATGGGACAGGAAGTGGTAGAACTCTGGCACAAAGACCACGATCTCAAAAATGTGGATTGCGTGGTACTGCCCGGCGGATTTTCCTACGGCGACTACCTGCGCTCCGGTGCGATCGCACGTTTTTCACCCATCATGAATGAAGTGATCGACTTCGCCGGAAAAGGCGGATACGTTTTTGGTGTCTGCAACGGATTCCAGGTTTTATGCGAATCCGGTTTGCTTCCAGGAGCACTTCTCCGCAACACCGATCGCAAATTCAATTGCAACAACGTGTTCATCAAAGCACAAACAAACGACACACTCATCACGTCTAAAATTCCACTCGATAAAGCCTTAAAAATTCCGATCGCTCACGGTGAAGGCCGTTTTTATGCGGATGAAAAAACAATCAAGGAACTCAACGCAAACGGACAAGTGCTGTTCCGCTACTGCGACGAGAATGGAAAAATTACTCCGGAATCAAATCCAAACGGAGCGCTCGAAAATATTGCCGGCATCTGCAACGCAGGAAAAAACATTTTCGGAATGATGCCACATCCTGAACGGGCTTCAGACCTTGAACTTTCCAATACCGACGGAAAATTATTGTTTCAGTCGCTGTTGAGCGTTGTTCACGCCTGATTGAAAAAGCCCGGTGAATTGGGGTCAACCCTTTTCACCGGACTTTTTATTTATGCATTTTCAATTCTGTTGATTGAAACGGCGGTCTTTATCCTCCGAGCCATCGTTTAATTAACTTCCATTTACTCGTATGATAAATAATTGTGTCCCCGAACAGCAGGTGCTTTTTATAGGTACTGTAAGCGAGAACAGATACAAAGCCAAACAATAAAGTCGCAGCAGTTGTGCCAAGCAGTAAGTACAAAGTCACTCTTTTTGTATCACTCCATGCAATGATAGCTTGACCATTTATTTTAAGTTCATGTGGGTTAGCCAGAATAGTATCTTGAAATAAACCGGGTGCATATAAAATCTCCAGTGTATCACCACTCGAATATTTGTTTAGGATTTCGTCCCAGTTGTATGAATGAAACCCGTCCGTAAGCCTGACGATATAAGGCTGTCCCTGGATGCTTATATCAAATTGCTCATGAACTTTGTCCTTCAACCAGCGCTCCTCGACGTAAGAGATGTAGTTCATTCTATCGATAATCAGCGTGGCTTTTTTTAGATCGGCCTGTGTAGTTAAATAATCCTCAAGCAGTACATAATCTAAAAATGCCAGGCCCAATGTCATTAATGTGCCAAAGAGTAACGTTGTCCTGATTCTGAAATATTTTGGGCTCAGTATCATTTCGTGTAGAAATTCATCTCTTCACAATACTTCCACGCCGCCTCCGGCATGAAGAACTGCATGTTCTTTTTCGCCTTGATTGCTTCGCGTATCATCGTCGATGAAATACTCATCAGCGGCGCTTCGGTCATAACGACGCTCTTGTGTAGTGTAAAATCTCCGCCTTTGTAACCGGGGCGTGGATACACGTAAACCTGGTAATGTTCGAGTATCACCTCGAAGTTTTTCCACTTGTGCAGCGATTCGAGATTGTCGGAACCCATGATCAATGCAAACTGGTCTTTCGGGTGTTTCTCGGCAAGATGTGCGAGCGTATTCACCGTATAAGAAGGCTGCGGAAGTCCAAATTCAATATTGCTGGCCTTGAGTTTGTTGTTGTCGCCAATAGCATGACGCACAAGCGCTATCCGGTGATGATCGGCAAGCAATGTTGATTTTTTCTTCAGCGGGTTGTGCGGCGAAACCACGAACCAGATTTTTTCGAGATCGGTAAATTCGAGCATGTAATTGGCCAGGACCATGTGTCCTACATGCACGGGATTAAACGATCCGAAAAACAATCCGATTTTCATTACGCGTGTTGTAAAAACCGTTTCACGAGATCTTCCGCACGCGCTAAAGCATCCGGAAGATAATCGTTGAGCAATACTGTGTCGAAGTGTATGGCCTCGTCCAATTCCCGTTTCGCTTTCGCCAGCCGCATCCTGATTTTTTCTTCAGGTTCTGTGGCCCGGAAACGCAAACGCTGTTCGAGTGCTTCCACCGACGGAGGCATCACGAATACGGATAAAGCCCGCTCGCCAAATTTTTTCGCGAGGTTAATTCCGCCTTTCACATCTACGTCGAAAATCACGTGGTGACCTTTTCTCCAGATCCGTTCCACTTCCGCATGCAGCGTGCCGTACATCTGGCCGGGATAAACTTCTTCCCATTCTACAAAATCACCCGCCTCAATACGACGCTTGAATTCTTCAACGGAAAGAAAATAATAGTCCGCACCGTGATGCTCGTCCCCGCGAAGAGGCCGTGAGGTTGCCGAAACAGAAAATTCGAGTTGTGGGAAGGTGTCGAGGAGATGGTGAACAATCGTGGTTTTACCGGCCCCGGAAGGAGCGGAAAAGATCACGAGTTTGCCGGATTCCATCGCGCGAAGATAGGAAATTAGTGTGGAGTACGAAGTGCGGAGGCGTTCCGTCATTGCGAGCGAAGCGTACGTCATTGCGGAGCGAAGCAATCCCATCTTCGAAGACGGGATTGCTTCGCTCCGCAATGACGCCTCCGAACTACAACACGTTAAGCATTTGCTCCTTGATCTTCTCCAGCTCATCCTTCATCTCCACAACCATTTTCTGGATGCTGGCATCGTTGGCTTTCGACCCGATCGTATTGATCTCGCGGCCGATTTCCTGCGTGATGAAGCCCAGCTTTCTTCCGCTCGACGCTTCCTTCATCGTTTCGATGAAATAATCGCAGTGCGTTTGCAGGCGTAATTTTTCCTCGGTGATGTCGAGTTTCTCGAGGTAGTAGATCAGTTCCTGCTCGAAACGGTTTTTGTCGACATTGGCCGCCGGAATATTTTCTTCAAGAAATTTATTCAGTTTCTCGCGCACCGATGCAGCACGTTGCGGATCGAGTGCGGCGATGTCGATCAGTTTTGCCTGGATAAGACCAACGCGTTGTTCAAATTCCTTCGCCAGGACTTTCCCTTCATCGTCGCGGAATTTATTGAACGCGGCAATCGCTTCGTTCACACCCGTCATGATCGCCGTCCATTCGGTTTCATCAGGAACCACTTTATCCTGCTTCAGCACGTCTGGCATGCGCATCACCAGTGCGAGATAATCTTTCGGTGCTTCGCCTGTGGCCTCTGCGAGTTTTTTCAGTTCGCGATAATAATCGAGCGCAAGCGACTGGTTGATTACACTGCTTCCGTTTTCGCCGATGGACTCGGTGTAAATTGAAAAGTCAATTTTACCGCGTTCCAGTGTGCGTGAAATCATGGAACGCATTTCAGATTCTTTGTCGCGGTACAGCGATGGGATCCTGAAATTCAGATCAAGCTGCCTGCTGTTGAGCGAGCGGATTTCAATCGTAACTTTTTTCGAAGGCAACTCGCAAACTGCTTTGCCAAAACCGGTCATTGATTTCATGGGCGTAAATGTACGACTTTGCGACCACGGAGTTTGGTGCTTTTTTTTACCACGGCGGCACGGCGCACACGGCGGAATCGCTGCGCGATTGTGTTATTTTATAGAACGGAGATCAGACAGATCAAACGGATTGTTGCGGATATATTAGCGGTTTCGTAACGACTCCGGAGGAGTCGCATCTTCCTTGAACGAAGTGAAAGGGAGATTTTATTCCCGACTCCGGAGGAGTCGCATGTTCCTGCCGCGCTTTGCGCGTTTTTTATCTTTGTTGCACTGTATCACGTAGTGATACTTCCATTCGCTGTGCCGCACGGGTAACGGGCATCACTGATTCCGTGCCGCCGTGTCGCCGTGGTTAATTTCCTTCAACTTCTGAGTGGTTTGGCTGGCCAGTATCACCCCAGCAAAAATCAGCAGCGCCGAAATAATCTTCTGCCACGAAAGCTCATCCTTCCCGAGGTACAATGCAATAGCCGCCGCAAAAACCGGCTGCGTGTAGATATACGCACTCACCACAGTCGGGCTCAAAATTTTCAGCGAATACACATTCAGCAGGTACGCAATGAATGTTACGGCAACCACTACGAAGAGAATATCAAACCATGTGCGGCTGGTGAGCGTGGCCCATTGCACATCCATCATGCCTGTCCACCCCAGCGGAACAAGAATGAACAACCCGAAAAGGAAAACCCATTTGAGGACAGTGATGGTGTTGTATTTGACCATCAACGGTTTTACGAGTACAAGAAATGTTCCCCACGAAAGCGCATTGATGAAAATGAAAAGATCGCCCAGTGCATTGTCTTCTTTTCCTGAACTCAATGTGCTCGTGAGAATGAGCAAT
>DATHKF010000075.1:0-7135 GCA_035489505.1 Bacteroidia bacterium
TGTTTTCTCCTGCGGCAAACCGAGTTTCTGGAGCACAACCTGGTCGAGTTTTTCCTTCTCCATCAGGAGTGGAACCTCGTAAATGCTTTTTGCATCACGCGCTTCGATCACGGCACTGCTTTCCACGTTGCAGAACAAAGCAAGCTTGCGACGTAAATCGGAATTCAGTGCATGCTCGGTGCGGCAAACGAGTACATCGGCAGTGATACCAAACTCCTGCAGCATTTTTACCGAGTGCTGGGTAGGCTTGGTTTTCAATTCGCCGGATGCAGTGAGGAATGGAATGAGCGTGAGGTGAATAACGATCACGTCTTTTGGCGTTTCCCATTTCAATTGACGAACGGCTTCGATGTACGGGAGTGATTCAATGTCACCAACCGTTCCACCGATTTCGGTGATGATGACCTGGTATTGACCGGTGTTTCCAAGCTGGCGTACGCGGTGTTTGATCTCGTCGGTGATATGCGGAATAACCTGTACGGTTTTTCCGAGATAATCGCCGCGGCGTTCTTTTTCAATAACGGTTTTGTAAATCCTGCCGGTGGTTACGTTGTTGGCCTGTGAAGTAGTGACGTTCAGAAAACGCTCGTAGTGACCAAGGTCAAGATCGGTTTCTGCGCCGTCGTCGGTCACATAACATTCACCGTGCTCATACGGGTTCAATGTGCCGGGATCCACATTAATATACGGATCGAGTTTCTGGATCGTCACAGAATAGCCCCTGGCTTGCAGCAATTTAGCAAGCGAAGCAGAGATAATACCCTTACCTAATGACGAGGAAACACCCCCGGTTACAAAGATGTACTTAGTAGAAGACATAGCGAAAAACCAACTGGTAACCGGGATTCAAAGGTAGGGAAAATAGTCGGGAGTTAGTAGACGATAGTCGATAGACGTTACTAAATCGGAAATAAAATTTCAGGATTCGATTTCCGTCCTGAGTTCTCCCGTCTATCGTCTACCAACTCCAACCTGACTTAGAACGACAGGTTCATGCTCACGCTCGGCATCAAAGGCAACTGGTTCACACGTTTGAATGCCACGCGGTCGAAATAGAAAACGTTCTGGCGGTTGTATGCGTTCGTGCAGCCTGCTGCCACTTCAAGTCGTGAAAACTCGCTGAAATCCCACCATTTTTTGATGGTAAAGTCAAGACGGTGATAAGTTGGAAGCTGGTGCGAGTTCAGGTCGCCGTACAGGATTCCAAGATCTCCGTTTGCGGTAAGGTAATCGGTGGTGATGTTTTCGAAGTTGATGCTTTCGTAGAAACCTTGTGTAGGAGTGAACGGAAACCCGGTTCCAAAATTCCAGTGAATATCCACTTCCCAGTTTTCATCTTTTCCGAAAACGTATGCACCTACAATGTTCACGTTGTGACGGCGATCGAAATTGGGGCGGTAATGCTGGATCCCATCCCAACGCGTTACCATTCCGTACGAGTACACTCCCCAGAAATAGATGTTCTTGAATTCGTATTTGATCACGAAATCAATACCAAACGCGCGGCCGGTTTCAACAATGAAATCTTTTTTCAGGATATCCGGTTTGCTGGAATTGTCCTGGGAGTCTTCGTACAGTTTGTTGCGGTTGATGTTCGTCAGCTGACGGAAATCTTTCAGGTAACCTTCGAGGGTGAATTCGAGGTTGCCCCATTTCTGCGTGGAGTCGATCGGGTCCCACTCGAAACCGAGAATGAAGTGATTGGCTTTTTGAAGTTTGTGCGTGATGTCAACTATTTCGCCGTCTTCATTCGTGAATTGTTTCGGAAGATTATCAGAACCGGAAAGGATTCCGTAAAACAGGTTCACTACATCGCGGTCTGAAGTAGCGGCAATCAGGTTTTGTGAATACATGCCCACTGCACCGCGTATACGAAACTCATTGGTGAAATTGTATTTAAATGCGAGACGTGGTTCCGGTGAAATGTTGTTGAGCGAAGCGTAGTAGTGAATCCGGAATCCAGGTTCAAGTACAAGGATCTTGCTCTTCGTGGTGTCTTTCGACATGTTATTCGACACCCATTTGTACTTGAAGTACGCGGCAAACTCCGTTGTGTTTTCACGCTGCTCGATGGTGCGGCGAACGCTGTTCTCAAACTGGAAAACCGTTTTGTAGCCCAATACTTCGATGCCGTAATTCACCACGTTCTTGCGCTGGAAGTAGGTGAAATTCAAACCGAGGTTGAATCCGTTCACCGAATCTGTTCGTGGCGAATAATTGTCTTCGATCATTTCAACCACGTACTGCGAGTACGCAAAATTACCGCGGATGAGTGTAGTCGATGAGTTAGGAACCACCTGGAAAGCGCTTCCGAAGCCCCATGAATCCCATTTCAGATCGGCAGAACCTTTGTAGCGCGTTACGCGGTCGTTGAAATTGAATCCGAAGAGCGACAATCTCGAACCGCCTGTGCTGTTGAAGGAAACTTTGCCGTAGTAATCGTTGAAGTTGAATGGAAGTCCGGCTGTGTCTACGTACGAATACAACACTTTGGAAGTCTGTTTCAGGTACGAGTTTTTAGCCGACAGCATGTAGCTGATTGAGCCTTTGCCGGCTTTCTCGTCCATGCGTTTGAGGGGGCCTTCAATCATCAGCTTGGCACCAAACGGCGACAAGGTCACTTTTCCTCCGAAACGTTTCCGGTTTCCATCGCGTGTGGAAATATCCATTACGGATGAAACACGTCCACCGTATTCGGCATTGAAACCGCCGGTATATACGTCCATGTTTTTGATAATGTCCGTATCAAAAACCGAGAACAAACCAATGGAGTGGAACGGGTTGTAAATGATCATTCCATCGAGCAATACTTTGTTCTGGATGGGGGTTCCGCCA
The DNA here is from genome assembly GCA_035489505.1 of Bacteroidia bacterium. Taxonomy (GTDB): domain Bacteria; phylum Bacteroidota; class Bacteroidia; order Palsa-965; family Palsa-965. The sequence goes on from DATHKF010000075.1 coordinate 2,836, forward strand.
CGGATGTAAAGTTGTCCGCCCTGGTCACCTGAACTGATTACGCCCGGCAAAACCTGAACAGATTGTGCGATATCGGCTACACCACCTACTGCTACAACGCGGTTAATGTCTTTGCGGTCCATGGTAGTTTTACCTACGGCCGGATTTTCCACTTTATTTTCTTTGTCGCCTCTGATGATTACTTCTTTCAGAAGACGCGGTGCAATGGTCAGGTTATGTGAAACAATCTCACCGGCTTTTACCGTAATGGTGTCTTTTGCCGGCGTAAAATTGGTTTGCTGTGCAACGAGCACGTAAGTGCCAGCGGGAATTTTTGTCAAAGAGAAAAATCCGTTCACATCGGTCTGAACACCCAGTGAGGTCCCTTCGAGGTAAACCAGCGCAAAAATTACGGCTTCACCATTGTTTTCGTTATAAACCGTTCCACGGATGGTTGCGGTTTGTGAAAATCCGGAAACCCCACAGGCAATAAGGGCGGAAAATAGAAATAGAAGTTTGCGCATTTTCGTGAATTAAGCGAACGGGCAAAAGTAAGGTTTCCGATGTAACAATGGGTGGAAGTTTGACAAGCGGCTGAAATTACTGCGTAGGTGGCTTTGGTCAGTATGCAGTGGGTCAGTACGCAGTACGCAGTCGTCGGTAGTTACTGCGCACTGCGTACTGACTACTGCGCACTTATTTGCCTTCTGACATTTCCAGTATCTTGCTGTATTCCAACTCGTTGATCGGCATTACGGAGAGTCTCGCAATCCGGATCAGTGGCATGGTGGCCAGTACTTTTTCCTTTTTCATGGCGGCGAGCGTCACCGGCTTTTTGAGTTTCTTAAACGGCTTGAGGTCAACCACGCTCCAGTCTTCCGTGGTGGTTGGATCTTGGTACGCTTCTTTGGTCACTTTGGCCATGCCCACAATCTCAAGTCCTTCGTTGCTGTGATAAAAGAAGACGATATCGCCCTTTTTCATTGCCCGCAGGTGAAGCCGGGCAGCGTAATTGCGCACACCATCCCACGTTGCGTGACCATCTTCCACAAATTTATCCCACGAATATTTAAACGGTTCCGATTTAACCAGCCAGTAGTTCATCCTATTAACAATGTTATGTTCCAAATATCGGAAACTCTGATTTGATAAAACGCAGGGATTGTTAAATTTGCAACGCAGACCCCGGAAAAATCCAGGAAACAGGAAAAAATGAAGATAGCGCCGACCAAGCATACACCGCTTGTTGATGTTGATGAAAAGGACTGGAAAGTGTTGATCTCAGGGGTCAGTATTCCTGAAAATGCATACATGCATTTCAAGCCACTCGAGGATTTGCTCAATACGCTTAACCCGGAGAAAGTAGAACAGGTGAGTTTCACGTTCCGCCTCGAATACATGAACACACTTTCTTCGAAAGCATTTCTCGATTATCTCCGCACCGTCAAAGACCAGAAGCAGATTCCTATTTCAGTGATGTGGGAATATTTCTCCGACGATGAGGAAATGAAAGATCACGGAGAAACTTTTTCCGAGATCATGGATATTCCATTCAATTACCGCGCAGTGGATCCGGAGAACCGGAGAGACAATCGTCGTTAACGTCATCGCGGAGAACGAAGCAATCTCCTCTTGAAAGATGAAATTTTCCTGATTTGTTTTGCGCTGTAGCACCTTCGGTGCGTGGCCACAGATTCGCAGATTACGCAGATTTTTCGAATTGATTTTCAAACGGGTCAGGATGAAACTGAGCCGTGAATTACGCTAATTATGGATTCGCGCAATTGGTGTAATTCGAGGCCCGAAAAACAATTCAATTGATTTTTTAATCTGCGCAATCTGCGAATCTGTGGCAAACCCGGCGTAGCCGGCACAAAGAATATTTCAGCGCAATCCCTAGTGGAGAATCCGGTACACCATCTCTTTGAGCAACTGTCCTTCATCCGCACTCGCATTGTCCACACCTTTCGAGCGCAGATCGTATTCGCGTAAAATCGAGATGACGGTTTTCACGCGCCGCGCCGGATAATTCTGTGCGGCTGCAATGTAATCGTGAACGAAATACGGATTTACGCCGAGCGCACGTGCAGCAGAGTCCCGCGATTTATCCTGCAGAAAATGATACTGCATCACTTTCACAAAATGCGAGTACAATGCGGCGATGGTTACAGGAATCGGGTGGTCCTTGCTGTTTGCCGAGAAGTAATTGATGATCCGGTTGGCGCGTACCACGTCCTGTTTGGCCAGTGCATCGTTCAGCTCAAACGTATTGTAATCTTTACTGATGCCGATATTCTGCTGAATGTGGTCCGGCGTGATTTCCGTACCGGGCGGTAAATTGATCATCAGCTTGTCGAGCTCATTCACGATTTTACCAAGATCAGCGCCGAGATATTCGCCCAGCAACTGCGCCGATTTGGGTGCAGCCGAATAATTTTTCTCTTTCAGGTAACCGAGGATCCACTCGGGAACTTTGTTGTCGTAAAGTTTTTTCGATTCGAAAAGCACACCTTTCTTCGCCAGCGTTTTCGGAAACGTTTTGCGTTTATCGAGCGTTTTATATTTGTAGCAGATGAACAGCACTGTTGAATCAAGCGGGTTGCTGACGTACGATTCCAGGTCTTCGATGTTCCGGATGTTCTGCGCTTCCTTGATGATTACAACTTGTTTGTCAGACATCATCGGGTAGCGTTTTGCTTCGCTGATAATTGTTTGTACGTCTACATCCCTTCCGTACAAAACCGACTGGTTGAATTCCTTTTCGGAATCATCGAGGATATTTTTTTCCGCGTAATCACAGATCAGGTCAATGAAATACGGTTCTTCTCCCATCAGAAAATAGATGGGGCTGAACTTTTTTTTCTTGAGATCGCTGATGATGTCTTTGTAATCCACGGGGAAAAATTGAGACACGAATTTAGGTAAAACGCGTGTGTGGTTACCGGCATTTTTTGAACATCAGGAGTGCAGGCAGGTGTGATCCGCCTGAATAATGGCGGATTGCGCCTGCGGCAGCAAGGAATTTTTTTGTGTAATAACATTCGACCCCTTCAGGGTCGTGGCGGTTGCACAGACATTTCTTTTTATTCACATTGACCTTTCAGGTTCCTGTATAGCGACGCTGAAGGCGTCGAATGTGAATAAAAAGAAATGCCGGTCTTGACCCGACCCTGAAGGGGTCGAATATGAAAATATAAAAATTCCTTGCTGCCGCAGGCGCCTGTATTCAAAAATCACGAAGTGCCTTGATACTCCCTAGAACTGAAGATGCTTCACCGTCAACCCGTTGTTGATTAATTCCTTCAACGAATCAACACCGATGCGCAACTGTTGTTCCACAAAATCTGCGGTTACTTTTTTGTCGCTTTCTTCGGTCTTCACACCTTCGGGAACCATCGGTTGATCAGAAACCAGCAACAAAGCGCCGGTTGGAATTTCATTGTGAAAACCTACAGTGAAAATCGTAGCCGTTTCCATATCAATGGCCATCGCGCGTGTTTTGCGCAGGTATTCTTTGAAGTCAGTATCGTGTTCCCACACGCGGCGGTTAGTGGTGTATACTGTGCCCGTCCAGTAATCGCAGTTGTAATTCCGGATCGTTGTGGAAATTGCTTTTTGCAGGCTGAATGCGGGTAATGCAGGAACTTCCGGTGGAAAATAATCGTTGCTCGTTCCTTCGCCTTTGATTGCGGCAATCGGAAGAATCAGGTCGCCGATGTTGTTTTTCTTTTTGAGTCCGCCACATTTTCCGAGAAACAAAACAGCTTCCGGTTTGATGGCGCTCAGAAGATCCATAACCGTTGCAGCCGATGCACTTCCCATGCCAAAATTGATAATGGAAATGCCTCCGGCGTGCGCAGTTTGCATGGGTTTGCCTTCTCCATGTACAGGAACATTGTTCCATTGCGCAAACATGTGCACGTAATTGGAAAAGTTGGTCAGCAGGATGTATTTGCCCCAATCCTTGAGCGGAATGCCGGTGTAGCGGGGAAGCCAGTTGGCGACAATTTCTTCTTTGCTTTTCATAAGCGTTAGGTCAAAGATACTGAACTAACAACATAGTTACATAGGTTACATAGTGTGCTGTTTGATCAGTAACCAATAGTTCACATAGGAATCGTCGAAGACGATCTATGTGCGCTATGACCTTCCTTGAATCTGTCGCGTTGAACTATGTATTCTATGTTCCTCGTATGTTTGTTCCCAGAAGTATTTTTGTACTTCCACAGGAAAATACCGGGAGCCGACATGTTACTAAACAACTCCAGAAGTATGTTCACACATAGATATAGCCCCGGTATTTTTTCTCTTTAGAGCCTCA
>DATHKF010000076.1:0-8430 GCA_035489505.1 Bacteroidia bacterium
CGCGAGGCACGAAGCGATCCCATCTTTGTCCAAAGGACTCCTATGGAGAAGAGGAGACTGCTTCGTGCCTCGCAGTGACGCGAACCGGGTTCCTTCGTGTCTTGGTGCCTTTGTGGCTAATCTTCTTACCTTTCCTGTTATGGAAAACGATCAGCCCGCAGCCGATGCCTTCGAATCAATGAACTTTGAAAGTATAGCTCAACCGTATCTTTTCATGGCTGTTGCAGCCGGGTTGTGCGCTTTGTTTATGGCCGTTACATTCCTGCAATCGGGATTCAATAAACTCGGACAGTACGGCGAGAACAAAGCTTATTTTGTTTCGCAGGTGGAGCAAACTTTCCTGAAACATTTTGCAGGAATTATCTGGCCGCTGATTGTGTTGCTGGAGTTGCTTTCGGGAATCATTTCACTCGCCGGCGTTGTGCTGGTATTTATCAATGGCTCCATGGACCTGATCGGCCTGGGTTGCATTCTTTCTGCATTAACGCTCATCTGTCTTTTGTTTGGTCAGCGTGTTGCGAAAGATTACGCAGGCGCCGCATCGCTCACTGGTTATTTCATTATTGCGGTCATCGGAGTTATTGGTTATGCCTGGGGCGGCGCTTTCTGATTTCTGTTAAAAGTTGAGAATTCAGCAGAACGTTTGCGGGCTTATTTCGTTTACGGAAGTAACTTTCGCTCACCCTACAATTTGACAATCGAAAATTGATAATCGGGAATCGAAAATCGGGAAACGTATGAAAAGAAACGACTGGGTTTACATCCTCTGTATTGCGCTCTATAGTTTTCTCTTCTACGAACAAAGCGCAGGTCTCAATTTTCTGATTTTCTCCGTTGTCGTTGTTGCCGGATTGGGCCTTATGCGCCCGGAAGCAATCCGCAAAAAGCACTGGATGGTTTCGGCCGCACTTGTGCTCATTTCCGGAACCGCTGTTTTTCTGAATGGATCAAGCCTGGCGATTGCAGCAAATATGACTTCGCTCATGCTGTTCTCTGCGCAGAGTGCCGCGCCCGGAACATCACTCATCATTTCCTTTTTTCTCTCCGCGTGCACCATTGGCGGTTCCTACGTGTTTATGATCATCGATTTCTTCGAACGGCGTGCAGGAAATCCGGCAGAAGAAAAATCAGAAAAGAAAAATTCCGGAAGAATATGGGCGGTGATTGTGGCGGTGATCATTGTGCTGGTATTTTTTCTGTTATACCGTTCTACGAATGTGCTGTTCAAAGAACTCACCAAACACATTAACCTTGATTGGATTTCCTGGAAATGGTGTTTGTTCACCGGTATTGGTGCGGTTGCCGTATACGGAGTATTGTTCCTGCGAAAATTCGGCGGGATTGGTGATAACAGTGCATTATACCAGCGAAATCTTGAACCACAAACAGAAGAAAATGCGAACTGGGGTGATTCGCTCATGCGCGAAGACAACGAACGGTTTCTTGCCCTGCTGCTTTTCGGGTTGCTCAACGTACTCGTGCTTTTTGTCAATGGAGTTGACCTGTTTTTCCAGTTTGGTGATGGAAAAATGCCGGAAGGAATTACGGTTACCAGCTACGTGCACCAGGGCGTAGGACGACTTATCGTCAACGTCCTTCTCGCGATGTTGCTCGTATTGTTTTTCTTCCGTGGCCGTCTGAATTATAATCCCGCATACAAAACGATCAGGGCATTGGCCATTCTCTGGCTTTTGCAGAATGTATTCATGCTGTTCTTCATGGCCGGCAGGAACAACCTGTATGCGGAAATGTTTGGTATGACGTATAAACGGATTGGCGTTTATTTCTACCTGTTGCTTACTGCGATTGGTGTATTGACGACCATATTGAAAGTGTCGGGAAAGAAAACAAACACCTGGCTCTTCCGCATAAACACCTGGCTTTTCTTCAGCGTTTTTGTGTGTTCGTCGCTGGTAAGCTGGGCACGGTTCATCACCTGGTACTCGCTGTACAAATCGGACTATGTTAACCGCGCGTACCTTTCTTCATTGTCTTACCAGTCGTTGCCGTATCTCGTGGAGCTGAATCTTCACCCGGAGAAATTCTCGCAGAAGGAACTCAACGAGAACTACGAAGACGATGATGATTTGCTGTATAAAGTGCAGCTGCTCATGGACCGCAACTGGGGAAACAAGAGCGAGTTCTCTGTGCGCCTGTACCGCAGGATTTACAAGCAACTGGCGGAATCAAGAGATGTCGACTGGCGTTCTTCTACCTACCATACAGCGCGTGTTGAAAAAGAACTCCTGGCCTATCCCATGTATGGAAACGACACAGTTCTTTTCCTGGAATATTCGCGGATTGAAGCGGTGTATTATTTTCCGGGATTCTCGAAAGTCGAACGCCTGGATATCGGAAATAACCAGGTCACTTCCATTGGAGAACTGGCCCAGTATCCCAATCTCGAGCACGCTGATTTTGTGAACAACCAACTCACCACGCTCGACGGAATTGAAGGGTGTAAAAAACTCACGCACCTGGATGTGGAAGGCAACACGATCAAAAACTGGGATGCATTGCTGAAAGTTCCTTCGTTGAAGTGGCTGAACGTAAGCAATCCGAACGACCCGAAACTCGACAAACTGAAAAGAGCGCGTCCGGACCTCGTGATTCAATAAACGCATGAAAAATGAGAAGCATGGAATTTTGAAATCGTTCGGATTTGCGATCCGGGGATGCCGCATGCTTTTTTCTTCGGAGCGTAATGCACGGATTCATCTTGCAATACTTGCACTCGTGGTATTTTCCGGAATCCTGCTTCACATTTCCGCTGTTGAATGGGTCATCATTACGATGGTATCAGGCGCTGTTCTTGCTGCGGAAGCAATAAACACGGCCATTGAGGAAATGATAAATCTCCTGCACCCGGAGCGGTCTGAAAAAGCAGGTCGGATCAAAGACCTTAGCGCCGGCGCCGTATTTTTTGTAAGCCTTGCTGCCCTGATCTGCGGTCTGATCATCTTCGTGCCCCGAATAATCGCCCTTTTTCATAGCTGATCAGCCATTTTCGTTTGTCGGATTGTACTGACGGCTGATCGAATTTCTCTTCACTTTCAGGGGGCAATGAATCACATTTACAATTGTTAATTAAATGGATTAATTGTTAAGAAAACCGCTGTTTTTTTTTCTAAATTTGGAATGGCAAATATTTTACTCTCCTTATTGGTTTGAACGCATGGGCAAGAAATTACTTGTAAGCGTAATTATTGCAGTTAGCCTCGTTTTGGGCTTCTCCAATACCGCAAAAGCGTGTCACGGTGTAGCATTGGTTGGTTTCAGTACCACACTAAGCGCAAATTCCATCACTGTAAACGGAAGTTCGGATCCCGCGACCTGCGGATGTGGTCCCTACTACATGGAAGTAGAGCTGGCTTGTTTCAGCGCTGCAAACTTCACCGGGAATGCGCCAACCTGTGCGGCCGCAAACTGGAATGTGTATCCATGGTACCGTAACATTCTCAACGTTCCCAATTACACTGCTGCTGCAGGATGGCCGGATCAGTGTCTTGTGGAGCCTTACGGCTCAGTCGTCATTCCGTTTGCCCAGCTCTGTCCGGGTACGGTTTATGTCCTTCGGGCGCGGGAACGGGTCTGCGGATCGGGTAGTGGCGGCCCGTGGTCGGCAACAGTAACATTTACGACGCCGGGAGTTGCCCCGAATTTTATTTTAAGTGCAACTGCAAACCCGAATACACCGATTTGTCCGGGACAACAAGTAACTATTACCGCGGTTGTTCAAGGTTCCGGCGGTTGCGGAAACGGAGCACCGACATTCACCATGAATCCGGGCAACGTTTCGAACACCACTGGGATTTTTGTAGTTAACCCGATGTCAACCACAACCTATACCATCAGCGTAGGCGGTGGTTATCTGGCATGTTACCCGGTTCCTCCGGTTACCGTTCAGATTATTGTTGGCTCGAATCCAACCGTGGGGACAGCGAGTTTATCGCCTCCCGTAGTCTGCCAGGGAAGCTGCGTCACGTTGAGTCTTACCTCGTACACCATTGGAACATTGCAATGGCAGCAATCTCCAAACGGAGTAAATGGGTGGGCGAACATCGTAGGCGCTACTACAAATCCGTATGTATTCTGCCCGGTGATGGGGCCGTTGTATTTCCGCGCGATGATTTCGAATCCGTGCAATCCGGCGGCACCCTTGTATTCGAACGTAATCAACGTGGGAATTACGCCTACGCCAAACATCAATATTACTCCGGGCAACGCGTCTATCTGCTCCGGACAAAGTGTTACACTCAACGGATCGGGATCGCCGAACACCTACAATTGGTCGGGACCGAACGCGTTTACAGCCGTTACCCAAAACATCACCGTATCACCAATAGTTACTACCACGTATACCTTGCAAACTTCGCCGGGTAACTGTCCGGGAATTGATTCAGTGACTGTAATTGTGAATCCGCTTCCGGTGATTACGTTTACGCCGCCATCAGCTTCGATCTGTGCGGGAGACGATGTAGATATTGATGCCGGATCGAGCGCCAATACCTATGCATGGAGCCCGGCAGCGAGCATTACTCCATACACACCAAGCCAGGATTCGGTGAACGCCGCGCCATTGATAACAACAACTTACTTTGTTACCGCTACAAGTCCTGCAGGCTGCGTTTCCACCGGACAAATAACCATTACGATCACACCGAACCCGGTGTTGGTTCTTTCGAATGATAGTCTGATCATCTGTCCATCATCATCCGACACCGTGTTCATGCAAGGCGCAACAAGCTATGTGTGGAGCCCGCCGAACGGAGGCTATAACCAGCTTACACCAAACGGTGACCAGGTGGAATTCCTGCCGGTTGGTCCCGCCACGTACACGGTTATTGGTACATCCGGTGCAGGTTGTAACGACACTGCAACCGTTTTTGTTGATCTCAGCAATAACATCATCGTAAGTGCCGGTGCCGACGACAGCATTTGTCCGGGAGTTCCAACTGTACTCACAGGAGCCGGTGCAGTCAATTACGCGTGGACTGCCAGCAATGCAACGACCATCACCAATGGAAATACGTCAACACCAACAGTAACGCCATCGACGACAACCTCGTTTTATCTCCACGGAACAAACCAGTTCGGTTGTTTTGGTGACGACACTGTTATGCTTGTCGTCCGGAATTTACCGGTTGCGAATGCGGGCGCGGATGTGACCATTTGTATGGGCGACAGCACCGGGTTAACAGGTACCGGCGGAGCACAGTATGCATGGGCCGGAAACTTCATTGTATCCGGGCAGTCTACCGCAAATGCGATGGTGAGTCCAACACAAAGCACAGATTATGTATTGACCGTAACCGATCCATCGGGTTGTACAGACTCCGATACTGTGAACGTTGGCATTAATCCGTCTCCAAACATCAGCGCCGGTCCGGATGCATTTATCTGCGGAACAGCTGCAACATTGACAGCATCAGGCGGACAGAATTACCAGTGGTCACCAGTAACGGGATTAACTTCTCCGTTAACGGCAAGCACGGGTGCAAATCCGGCGACAACAACGATGTACACGGTGACTTCCCAGGATCAGTTCGGATGCGAGAATTCTGATTCGGTACTCGTAACTGTTTATCCTCCGTTGCTTGTTCAGGCTTCTGCTGACGATTCAATTTGTCCGGGAGGTGTTGCACCGATTTCAGCTGTTGGCGCTGGTGGTGATGGTGGTGCATACACGTACACGTGGTCTCCAACCGTTGGATTGACCAATCCGAATTCAGGAACAACCTCAGCTTCTCCGGCAGTAACTACCACGTATGTTGTAACGGTAACTGACCAGTGTGGTTCTCCGGTTGCAACCGACCAGGTTGTGATCACGGTGTTGGCGCTTCCAACGTTGAACGTAGTACCGTCCGTGACCAGCGGATGTGCACCTGTTTGTGTTGACTTTGTTGGAACTTCATCACCTGCAGCGGCATCATGGGGTTACCAGTTTGGCGATAACACGACAAGTACAGCATTGGATCCGAATCACTGTTACACCACTGCGGGCAATTACACGGTAACCTACATGGTGATGGATATCTACGGCTGCCAGAATACAATTGTGTATGCCAACATGATTTCGGTTTACCCGGTTCCTATTGCCGGATTCACCGTATCGCCACAAACCACTTCTATTCTTAATCCGATAGTAACGGTTACTCCAAATTGCATCAACTGCGATACCACTTATTACTGGATGGGCGATACCATCGATACTGAGGTAAGCAACCTCGTGCTTCCGTTTACTTTCCAGTACGAACAAACCGGAACCTTCCTCATCACACAGTATGTGGTGAACCAGTACGGATGTTCTGATACGGCTTCAGATTACGTGATCATCGAACCTGATTATTCATTCTACGCACCGAATGCGTTCACGCCGAATGATGATGGCCGAAACGACATTTTCTACGTGTACGGAGAAGGCATCGATAATTCATCATTCGAGATGTACATCTTTGACCGTTGGGGCAACCTGATCTTTGTGTCTAAAGACATCAACAAAGGCTGGGATGGAACCCGTAACGGCGGACCGATCTCGCAGATTGATACCTATGTGTGGGAAGTGAAATTCAAAGATATGATGGGTGATCCGCACAAGTATATCGGTAGTTTGAATTTGATCCGATAGAGGAAAACACTAATTTTATAAGGGGTTCTTACGGAGCCCCTTTTTTTTCGATGAAAAAAACCATCTTTATTTTCCTCTTGCTGATTTCTGCGATTCCGAACGTATCGGGCAGAAGTAAATTTGTTTCAGCTCCTGTTGATCTTCCCTGGAAATTTATGCTGGACGATGGCAGTAAAACCTGGTTGTTCCTCGCGAACGGTTATGACGTGATTGATAAAGGCGATACGGTTTCTTTTCGTTTTTCAACTGGAAATAACTGGATGCTCACCGCGTATAGCAGCGACTTCTCTCCGGTGAATTACGTGACCTCTTCGTTGCAGGGCCGGTGCGGTCAATACTACGAATTGCTCTACACTGACGCGATCTCCGGCATGCACATTGAATTCCGTGTGGAAGACGGGAAGCTGATCCGAAGAGTATACGGTACAACTCAACAGGAACATCCTGTTTTTTCAATGGATGTTCGTGGTGCGCAGGTATTCTATCCGGCTTGCTTCGGAAAAAAAACACAAACCGTACAGTGCATTTCTCCGTCAGGAATGTTTTTGTCTGAGGAAAGCAATGAAATGATCGGTGACCGGTCTTCTTCTCCCGCGATTCTGACCCGGGAAAACGGAACGATGGAATTGCGTTATCATCTTCCGGTCAATCTGCAAAGCGGTTCTTTTGACGTGGAATGGTTTACGTATGTGGGTGCTGCTGATACCGATGAATTGCTTTGCGTGCGTGATATGCCCGATGGCGGCGTTGTGGTTTGCGGAAGAACGATGAGTGCAAACTTTCCGGGAATGGATGCGAACGATTCACTTTCGGGAAGTTATGACATGGTGATTTTTCGCATGGACAGCGCGGGACAATTGCTCTGGACAACCATTTACGGCGGCCTGTATTACGAATCGGCAAACGGAATGATGGTCAGCGATTCTTCGATCTATGTTGCAGGATCAACCAACGGAAATGATATTCCGCTGACCAATGCATTTCAAACGGCAACCGGTGGAAGTTATGATGCCGTGATTGTGAAACTGAATTTCGACGGAACGATTGCGCAGTCGTCGTATTTCGGTGGAATGGGTGCGGAGCAGGCGTATGGTGTTGACATGGACAGCGCAGGAAAAATTGTCATTGGTGGTTCATCAACATCTGCTTCACTGCCAATGAGCGCTTCCGGTTACCAGCCTGCCGGAGCCGGTGCTATTGACGGATTTATCACCGTGCTGAATGATTCGTTTGCGCCGCAATGGACAACTTTTTATGGCGGAACAGGATCAGAAGACGTTCATCAACTGGTGATCACCCCGCTCAATAAAATTGTCATGATCGGTGGTTCATTCAGCCTGAATTTTCCGTGCACACCGAATGCGTTTCAGCCGGGAAGACTTGGAAATTGTGATGCCTACTACGTCGTATTTGACATGGCCGGTAACCGCGAATACGCCACATACTACGGAGGTTCGTCGAACGAAGATTGTTTCGGTGTGGCGGGCGATGAGAATGGAAATATTTATCTCGCCGGTCATACAGCGAGTATTGATTTTAATATCACCGGAGTCATTTTTCAACCCAACTTCGCTGGCGTGAACGATGCCTGGATCACGCGTTTCGACAGCACAGGCGTTCCGGTTTTCTCGACATTTTTCGGTGGAGGAATGGACGATAAAACCTGGGGCATGATGCGCAGGGATGGTTACCTCTACATTTCCGGTGTTACGCATAGTAGTGATTTACCGATGAACGTTACCGCACCACAGGACTCGCTCTGGGGCGCAAGTGATGGATTTGTTGTGAAGTTCGACACGGCC
>DATHKF010000077.1:0-4191 GCA_035489505.1 Bacteroidia bacterium
GGAAGATAGGTCCCAGCGAAGTGCTCAAGGCAAACACAAACACCGGCACGTGAAGCGGCAGTTTTTCAAATAACAGGTCAACTTCCTCAACGGGTGTGGCCGAAGATAAACAGACCACAGCCGCTTTGGGCGAGTCGAAAATTTCTGAAGGCCGCTGTTCATGCTGCCATTGTGCTGTGGCGAGGAAAAAAAGATCGCCGGATACTTCCGCGTTGCCCGTGTTGATCTGCGCTTCCTGGTCGCGGATCATTTTCACGCTATACTGGTTGCGCTGAACGGCTTCCAGCACCTGTCGCAAACTGTCCTTGTAGGTGTTGAGCAATTCCCGGCCGGCCTCGTTATCAAAATCGGTAATGAGCGCGTTGTAAAACCCGGGGCAGATGTAAACGTGAGAAGCGTATGGGTCGCGCGTTTCGGGGATGCGCACAACGAGTTCTTTATTCTTCGCGTAAATTTTCCAGACGATGCGACGGATATCATCGCCCGTTTCAAAATCCTTGTAGCTCAGAAATTCTCCCTGCACACGGCGTGGAATATTGATGCGGACCTCCTGTTCTTCTGTGGCCGTCGGGAATATTTCGAAATTTTCTTTCTTCAGTTCTTTCGGAATAGTAAGCAGTGTATTCCCGGAATGCATGGTTACGGGCAGGTTCACCAGTTTGAGCATGTCTGAAAGGATGACCTGGATTTCCTGTACTTCGTGAAGGCCGCGGTTGTGCAGGTCGAGATTGGTTTTCCCGGAAATGGTATTGAACGGGTTGATCATTCCCTTCAGGTTTTCGTCCAGGAGAATGCGTTCGGAAATATTCCATTGCGGAAAAATAATCCGCAACTGAACCGTACCCAGGAAGGGGCGGAAAATATTTTTGATTGTGGCCTCTATCGGAACAACGCCGGCTTCGGGTGTACGGTTACCCGGCAACTGAACAAGTACTTTGAGCTTCCCGGATTTCAAGCGTACCCGGAAAACCCACCACGAAAGCAGCAGGGTTGAAATACTGAAAATGGTCAGGAACAACATGGCCCACGACATCACCTGTACCCATGTATTCATGCGCAGCCATTCCGGGTCGCCAGAACCGCCAAGGTTCGCATGAAGCCATACAAATACCAGCCACATTCCAACCGCAGTGAAAAGAAACTGCCAGCGGAAAATCGTGTATACCGACCAGTATTTGAGTTTTGAGAGAATCATAAATAACGCCCGCGCAGAATAGCCACATAAATGTACGAAGAATGTATGCCTCTTATTGCGGGTTTTAGCAAGTGGTGATTATCGGTGGATAGCTGTAGATAGTATTGTTTCATAGAGAGATTCCGGGGCAAACCGGTATCCATAACGGGAGTGCTATTATTTGTTAAACGGGATTAGGAATTGGGGAATAGGGGATTAAAGGATTTAGGCTTTACCCGAATCTTTCAAAGAAAGTCTGGAGATACTCCGCCTGATAAAAACGCGTAAGCACGTTCCACCCAAATCCCTTAATTCCCTAATACCCGAATCCCGAATCCCCAAAGCCCGAATTCCCTTATAAAGCAGGATTTTTTCAGCCTACCCCAAAAACCTGCCATTCCCATCGGTTCGGAAGCAACAATATCCTATATTGCATATCGCAAACACCCCTTGAATCCGGGCTTCGGTTCGGTCAAGGGCACACCAGATTTAACACGCTTTCCGGGATTACTCATTTCAGATCAATTATAACACCAACACATGATGAAAAAATTACTTTTCATTTTCAGTTTTTGTTTGGCAGGCAGCATTGCGTTGCAGTCGCAAAACATGCTGCTCTACACCGAAAACTTTCAAAGCGGTAACACATTTACACTGAACAGCGGCGGTCCCGGATCGAACACCGGCGGTAACCAGTGGATCCTGAACAACCAGTATTCAGGTGCACCTACCTACAATAACACAATGCCAGAGGATAGCGTGTACAGCGGAACGATTGCGTTTGCGCCGTACAGTGACTACCTGCACATTCATGATGCGCCATCGGGAATTACGAATTGTAATTACGATCCGGGTAATATCTCCGACCAGTTTGCCTTCATGACCAATGGTATTTGTACACGGGGAATGGACTCCATCCACTTCAGTTTCTTCTACATGTGCCAGGGATCACCTACGGCATACGGTGAAGTTTACTACAGCATCAATAACGGCCCATGGGTGGTTACCGGCACCCAGTGCATCAACAAATACAAGTGGAAGTACGAGGACATTACCGACCCGGCATTTTCTGACGTCGATGATATTCGTTTTGGATTCCGCTGGCATAACAATGCGGGACCGTCTGCCGATTCGGTAGCATTCGCTGTAGATGATATCAACATTGTAGGTTTTTTCAACGCGTCCAATGTGACGATTGTAGTAGACAGCGTTTCTCCGAATCCTGTTTGCCAGGGTGGTATACTTTACATCTACTGGCACCTTACCGATACATTGTGTGATGGAACTTATGCCATTGATCTTTCAGGACCAACTGGAATTTTCAATACCACCAATACCTGGGTGGCCAACATTAATAATCCGCAAACGAATGGAGCCTTTGCGATCATACTTCCTACTTCATCCGGACCCGGTATTTGCTACAGAATCCGAATACGACGAACATCGCCGGCCCCCACATTCACGGGTATAGCGTCGGCCTGCTTCCAGATCATAACGTGTCCCAATGTCATAACCACGTTACAACCCGTCGTCACGTTCGACTCCAATGCCGTCTGCGTGGGCAGCGCCATTGACGTGCCGTTCTATTCAACGGGAATCTACGGTGGCAATAACATTTACACGGCACAGCTGTCCGACTCCAACGGAGTTTTTGCTGCTGTTCCACCGGTTATCGGAACGCTTCCGAGCTCGGCTGCTTTTGATCCGATGTTAGGTTCACCTCCGGGAACTGTTTCCGGCCAGGTTCCGAACGTTCCGCCAGGATGCGGTTATTACATCCGCGTGGTTTCTTCCAACCCGAACGTGATAGGTGCTCCGTGGGGACCATTCTGTATCCAGGCGTGTGACATTACCACGAACAACCGGATGGACCTTGATTTCTGCGTCACCGATTGTGCCATTGCCCCTCTGGGCGCTGACTCGCTGATCGATGTTGACGTGAATTCATTTACCGCGAATGCAGCGTATGCTCCCGGAAATATATTCGAGACGCAATTGCTCAGCAGTATGACTTTTGCTCAGATCGGTCCGAATGGAATTTTAGGTTCCGTTGCCGCAACAGATGATACCACACTGAACGTGCACGTTCCATGTAAAGACAGCTTACCGATTTACGGTATTCCGAAAGGAATGAATTACATGCGCGTTGTTGCATCTGCTTCCAACTTCCCGGACAGTTCATTGGGAAGTCTGATCCGCGTAACGATTGGTGCACCAAGTTCAACACCTCCAACGATTGCGTCCTACGATTACAGCACATTCCAGTTGCGCGATACGTTCTGCGTAGGTGATATCGTGGCGTTGTTCTTCTCCCCATACAATTACTCCGACATGTCGACCTACCTCTGGACATGCAACGGAATCAATAACGGAAACCCGTTTGTTTCTCCTTCGGGTGCAAATTCGAATTCGCTGTACGTTCAATTGAACGGTCCGGGGATTCTGAATTTCACGGTGCAGGAAACAAATTACGGATGTGCAGGCCCGTGGTCATTGACGCATACAATTGTCGTATTGGCACCACCAAATGCATTGTTAACCGGTCCGCATTTTGTTTGCCAGAACGATACAAATACGTGGAATGCTGTATTCAATAACAGCACGTACTACAGCTGGAATGCCTCAGGTGGAATTGTTGTGGATACTTCGAACAACGTGATCGATATTCAATATCCGAATACGGGAGTATACCAGATCGTGATGAATGCGATCAATCTTTGCGGTTCTGCGACCAATACATTCTCTGTTACGGTCAATCCATATCCGGCAGCTGTTGCAGGAAATGATACAACCATTTGCAGTAATAGTGCGCTGACATTTACCACACCTCCGGGTCCAGGATATTCGTTTTCGTGGTCCGACGGATCAAGTACGATAAGCACAACGAATAATATAGTCGTCACGCCGACGGTTACTACAACGTATGTGCTTTCGGTATCCATTATCGGTGGATGTATAAGTCATGATACCGTTACTGTTTACGTGAATGCGCTCAGTGATACACTTTCGGCCACGCA
>DATHKF010000078.1:0-4066 GCA_035489505.1 Bacteroidia bacterium
AATCCTGCTGTACATTATCGTAGCGGCCATTCTCACGATGATCCTGCGTCCGCTCGACAAAAGACTGGAACGCGTGAGAATCGGGAAACGAAAAGTTCCGAGAGCCCTTCGCGCTATTTCGCTGCTTTTACTGGTGTACGTTATTGTGATTGCGTTCATTTCGATTTTCATTCCGCTAATCGCCAATGAAATCAATATGATTTCGCAGGTCGACAAAGCCCAGGTCACCAAAGCCCTCCATGAACCGATCTCGCAGCTGGAACATTTGTTTCAGAACTTCCAGCAGGATCCAAAAAATCAACTGACGCTGGAACAATACACCCAGCAATACCTCACACAATTGCTGAACGTGGCGCAGGTTTCCACAGTAGCCAATGGCGTTGTTTCGATCATCGGAAGTTTCCTCGTGGCATTTTTCTCGATCTCGTTCTTCACGTTTTTCTTTATCAAAGATGGCGATGTGATCCTGCACATGCTGCTCCTGCTCATCCCCGTTACCCAGGTAAAACGGGTGCGCAACGTGATCAAGGACACGCAGGTAATGCTTACCAAATATTTTACCGGTGTCCTGATCGATGTGCTCTTCGTGTTTGCGTTCGTCAGCATTGGTATGTCGCTGCTTGGCGTTCAGAATGCATTGATCATTGGATTGTTTGCAGGCATCATGAATATTATTCCGTACGTAGGGCCGCTGATCGGAGGAACGTTTGCGATCATCGTTGGAATTTCCACGAACCTCACGATGGATTTCTATTCAGAAATGATGCCGCTCGCGATCAAAATATTCTTCGTCTTTGTGGCGATGAATCTCACTGATGCATTCCTGGTTCAACCGTTTATTTTCAGTAAACGTGTGAAAGCACATCCGCTGGAAATATTTACGGTTATCCTCGTGGCGGGATCACTGGCTGGCATCGGCGGAATGGTTGCTGCAGTTCCGGTGTACACCGTACTTCGAATTATCCTTCGCGAATTTGTTACCCGTTCGCGATTTGTACAAAAACTCACGGACGAGCTCGATGATGCAACTCCGCAATTGTAAATCATAACAAACCTTTTTTTATGATCCACCCTTCTACTCTCGATTTTCTCCGGAAGCTGAAGAAAAACAACAACCGCGACTGGTTTGAAAAAAACAAGTTGCATTATGCTGCAGCCAAAGACGACGTTGAAAACAATGTTGGACAAATCCTCAATGAAATCCGTGCGTTCGACAAGCGCATTTCACCGGACCTCATTGCAAAAAAATGCATGTTCCGCATTTACCGCGACGTACGTTTCTCCAAAGACAAACGGCCCTACAAAAACAATCTCGGTGCAAGCATGAACCCGGGAGGGAAAGTGGAATTGGCCCCGGGATATTACATGCACATCGAAGCCGGAGGAGCATTTCTTGCCGGAGGGATCTGGCAACCACCGGCACCGGAACTTGCAAAGATCCGCCAGGAAATTGATTACAACTTTGATGAGTTCAAAAAGATCATCGCCGATAAATCGTTCCGGAAATATTTCGGAGAGTTTGACCAGGACGACAAACTGAAAACAGCTCCGAAAGGGTATCCGAAAGATCACCCGGCACTCGATTATCTCAAACTGAAAAGTTTCGTAGTGGTTTCCCAACTCACAGACAAAGAAGTGTTGTCACGCAACTTCACCAAAAATGTCGCGACGATCTTCAAAGCCATGCTGCCGTTGAATAATTTTCTGCAGCGCGCGCTGGATTAGTCGGGAGAACGGAGTCGGGAGTTCGGAGGCTAAACCCGTATGCTTCGAAGAAAAGTCTACCATGAAACATTTTCAGGGTAAACTTTTCTTCGAAGGCTTTAAGTACAGCCTCCCGACTCCGTTCTCCCGACTAATAATGCCAGAGATCACTCTCAAAATTCATCATCCCCTCTTTCACACTCTCCGATTCGAGCAGCGCATCCAGTCCACTCATGTAGGCCGGGATAGGTCGGTCGTACACGTTTGATTCCTTATGAACGTAACTTCCGAAGTATCGCTTCTGGAACATATCATCGAACGTTAACGGAATCGCGCCGTTCTGGCCCAGGAAAACATCCTGCCTCACCAGCAAGGGACGCAGCTGCGGAAAATAACACCAGAACAACGGCATGTACCCGAGCACTTCTCCTGTTGATGGATCCAGTTTTTCCTTGAGCGGACAAATACCAATGATGCGGCAATCCATCACCGAACGTTGCCTGTCGAAGAACCAGTCTTCCTTGATCCAGTACGCTTTGATATCTGTGCTCGTTATTTCGTTCACGATTGTGTCGTTGATAAATGTTCCCGGGTTGTACGGATCTTCCACCTGGATAATTTCCTCGGGCATGAGCAAACCAGCAGCAGCTTCAGGCGTCATTTTCACTTTGAACTCATCGTCCATCGCCGGATTGTCGAAAGCAGTAACACATCCACCAAGTACACCTCCTTTGATGACATCAAACAAACTCATCAACCCGTTGTGTGCAGTTTCGGGATAGTAATACGGGTGATTCATTTTTTCGCGGAGGTCCAGCGTTCTCCAGATCCGCTTCGACCACATCACGTCTGCTTCGCGCAGGTGCGGGTAAGGTATTGGGCGGCGGAAACTATTCGGGTTGCCGGATCCCGGGTTGAGGTTGTTGGTTGTGTCCGAAATCACGCAGGGATTCTGTGCGCACAATCGTGTAAACGCAAACAACATTCCAAAAAACATTAAGAGCTTGAACAGGATTCCTACTTCGCGCAGGATGAAATCTAATCCGGAACCATCGTGACGGGCACGCTGACGTTTGTCATGCATAGGGGGGTACATAGTTTCCTCCTTTCTTGGTGAATACAACTTTTCGCTTGCGTAAAGTGTTGCATGACATCTTTTGTTCAAATGATGTAATCAAAACGCAGACCACAGTGTTTTTAGTGTGAAGAATTATTAAAAACAAGCTGGGTGAACCCTCAAAGGGCTTAAAGCCCTTTGAGGGATTTCACCCAGCCTCCGCAAAAAACACGACACACTAGAAGTGCCAGACGTCGTGTTCCGTTCTTGAAATTTCTTCTTTCACACTCTCCGCCTCAAGCAAAGCATCAAGGCCCGAGAAGTATGAACTGATACTCCGGTCATACACGTTTGATTCTTTTCTCACGAAGCTGGAGAACATGCGCTTTTGAAACACATCATCCGCAGAGCAACGCGCCGCATCATTTTTGGTGTTGAATATTTCAGACCGTGCGAACAAAGCGCGGCATTGCGGAAAGTAAATCCAGAACAACGGTTTGTATCCTTCGATGTCTCCGTTCGGTGCCAGCTTTTCCTCGAGCGGACAAAGACCAATGATGCGTACGTCCATTACAGAACGCTGACGATCGAAAAACCAATCTTCCTTCACCCAGAATTGCTTGACAGAATGCGATTCAAGTTCAGTGCGAACTGCTACACGGATCCATGTTCCGGGATTCAATGGATCTTCCACATCCATGGAGTCGATCTGAACCATCAGGGAGTCAATTCCGCTTTTCGTTATTTTTACTTTGAACTCGTCGTCAAATACAGGATTAGCGAAAGCTGTTATTTCACCAGCCAGCAATCCGGTCTTGATGATATCAAACAAACTCTTGCGGTCGTTGATCGGGCTTTCCGGGTAGTACAGCGGATGGTTGAATTTCTCACGCAGGTCGATCGTGCGCCATACGCGTTTAGACCACATCACATCCGTTTCACGTTCGTGCACATACGCCACCGGTCGGCGGTTACGCGTATTCTCTTTTACATAGAACGTCTCAGGGAATTGTGCGTGCAGTGACACCGGAACAACAGTGTCGACACATAATTGAATCAGGAAGGCTATAAACAGCATTCTGAGGGTGTGGATGGCTTTGGTTTTCATAGTTATGCTCCTTTCTTGTGATTGATTTACGTGAGCATAAAGCAGGCGGCCGGGAAAAGTCACTTTTGATAAAAAGAAACAAGGGTCGTAACCCTGAAAGGGCTTTTATCCTTTTTTGGGTTGGGACCCTTGCAGCATCAAAACGACAAGGGTGGTAACCCTGAAAGGGCTTTATCCTTTTCAGGGTTACCACCCTT
>DATHKF010000079.1:0-8149 GCA_035489505.1 Bacteroidia bacterium
CCAACCCGCCTTTCGCGTTCCATTCTTTGAACGAACCATGCCGGATACCTTTCTCGTACGTTCCTTCGCGCCAGAGTTTTCCTCCGGGATAATACCATTTGCACAAGCCGTTCCATTCATCCTGGTGAAAATTCAACTCTGCCTTTACTTCGCCATTCGGTGAATAATAAACAGCAGGGCCTTCGCGTTGATTCGCCGCGTAATTTTCCTGCCACTCGGGAATTCCTGCTTGAGTATAATACAACCATCTTCCGGTTTTCTGCTGGTTGGCGTAGTGCTCTTCCGATCTCAGTTTACCGTTCTCATAATATTCCCTCTCCAGCACGCGTTGACCGTTGGCATATTCGATAATATGCATAAGCTTTCCATTCGGATAATACCACTTGGCCGGGCCGTTTGGTTTTCCATCTGCATAAATGTGCTCTTCGCTCAGAACACCGTTCGGAAACCAGTGTTTATGTTCTCCGTACGCCTGGCCCGTTTGTGTATAACGCGATGAACTGGCCAACTGACCATTGTTGTGCCAGGACTCCATAACGAGAATGTTTCCTTCCTTGTACTTGTCCCTGCTCTTCATTTTTCCGTTCTCCCACCAGGTCACAAACTCTCCCTCCCGCTTGAAGTTCACGTACATTCCGTTCGACTTCATCTGACCGTTCTCATACCACTCATTCCACTTTCCGTTCGGGTTGGAATTCCGGTAATCAATGTCCGATTTCAACTGGCCATTTCCGTACCATTCTTTCCAGTTTCCATCCATCCAGTTGTACTGAGAATACGCGCCTTCACTTTTTCGCTGGCCGGAATCATACCAGATCGTCCACGTTCCCGATTTGTAATTGTGGTGATACGCTCCCTTCACGATGATGCGTTCTCCGTTCACTCCTCCATATGCCAGGTAAGGGCCTTCCTGTACCGGGTAATTGTAAAATCCATCGCTGCCCAGTTGAGAGTCTTCCCGGTAATTTGTGAATGACCCGGAGTAATTGAGGGAATCTCCTTTGCGCGGAAAAAAATAATTGCTTTCGATACGGAGAATTCCACGTTCATCGTACACGTACGATCTCATTTTTTTCTCACGGCCGCTGTAGTAATAACGTTCAAGTACTTCCAGCTTACCGGTCCGGTAATTGTAGCGCCGGTGTTCGGCAATGATAGAGTCCCGCCTTTCACGTTTGTAAAATGAAGTGGTATCTCCGTCCTCATTGTACTGGATAAACCCGATCATTTCTCCCTGGACAAATGTCCCGTACATGAACGTGCGGTCAAGGTCCCGCGTCTGGCTTGCCTGATCAACGAAATAAGTACGGCAGACTCCTGTGAACGCCTTTTCAGATTCGTATTGTGTATACACAGCGAAACGTCCGCCCAATGAGAAATGGTCCGGAAGCGGGCGAAGATTAAAACAATCGCAGCTGTCCTTTTGAGCGGAGAGTGCGACAGTCAGAAAAAGAAAAAAAGAGAGAAACGGAGTCTTCATGTTCTGATTACACTTTACCGGTGAAAAGGTTCAAAATAATTGTATTGAATCCCTTATTTCGCGACAAAACTGAATCGTAACCCGGGCCTTCGGCCACTTGCCACAGATTCGCAGATTTCGCAGATTTTTTTGATTGATTAAAAGGAATAATAATTTTTTAAATCTGCGTAATCTGCGAATCTGTGGCAGGACGCCGAAGGCGTAGTAAGACCAATTGTGGATTTAATCCTGCAAATGCAGATCGTGCACCAGCCTGAGCACAAACCCGAGCTGTTCTTCCCGCGACAGGTCGCTGTTGTCGAGCACAATGGCATCAGGTGCCTGGATCAGCGGATTTTCTTTCCGGTGCGTGTCCTCGTGATCGCGTTCCATCAGGTTGCGGCGCACATCATCACGCGAAATGTTCATGCCTTTCGCTTTCATTTCATCCAGGCGGCGCTGCGTACGCACGTCCGGATCGGCGGTCATAAAAATTTTCAGTTCTGCGTCAGGAAAAACGTTGGTGCCAATATCACGGCCGTCCATAACGACGCCTTTGCTTTTACCCATTTGCCGCTGCAGGGCTACCATCATCACACGCACCTCGTGAATTTTACTCACCGGGCTCACGTAACTGGAAACATCCATCTGGCGGATTTCCCGCTCGATGTTTATTCCGTTCATAAACGTTTCGGATGTTCCTGCTGAAGGATTGAACTGAAAACTCAAAATGATCTGATCGAGCGAACGGACAATTTCCGCTTCTGAAAACGCACCGTCCTTGATGATTCCATGTTGCAAAGCGTACAGTGTAACGGCCCTGTACATGGCGCCGGAGTCGACGTAACTATAGCCGAGTTTAGCCGCCAGTGACTTGGCCAGCGTACTTTTTCCGCATGAAGAATATCCATCAATGGCAATGGTGATGCGCTTCATATTCTACGAAGATAAGGAGTGATAGACGCAAAGGCGCAAAGTCCGCGAAGTTTAATGTCACTGCGAGGCACGAAGCAGTCTCATCTTCGAAGGTAGGACTGCTTCGTGCCTCGCAGTGACCGTACCTTTGCGCCTTACTTCGCGCGCTTTGCGGCTTTGCGTCTATAGTTAAATCCGTACTTTTGCTTTCACCATGAAACCAGTTGTTTCCCTCGAAGACCTGAATACCGAAGAACGCAAGCAGCTTACCGCGCTCACTATGGCCGGAATCAAAAAAGGGTTGCTGGTGTACATTGTTCCTTTTGTCGTACTCACCAGCGTGGCCATTTACATCAATGTGCATTGGGTGGAATGGAAGCTGAACCGCGACGGCCTGCGTGAAGTGATCAACGTGATTGTGGTGATCGGCGCTATTCTTCCTGCCCGGTTATTCGTCAATAAAGTGATTCAGCACACGAAGGCTTCAAACGCGTGGAAGAAGAAAGTGATCCGTGGAAAAATTCACGGCATGGATGGGAAAACGTTGTTTATCTCCAACCAGAAGATAAACGTACCCGCTGATGTTGCCGCACAATTCAAGGTCGAAGACGAAGTGGAAATCGGGATCAGTACGGTGAACGATATCCTGATCTACGCGATCAAGAGATAGGATTCTGAACTTCGGGAATCACTCCTTCTGCACGAAGTCCTTCCGCAATTTTCTCAAACTCGGCAATGATCTCTTTGCGTTGCGTGAGAATATCGTTCAGCATTTCTTTACGATTGCGGAACACGCTCACATATTTCCACCGGTTACTGATGTAGTGAATGGAGCGGCTGTAATACCAGGCCCACAACCCGGACGGAATCCACGAAGCAATTGCGAGAAGTACCATCCACCATTTGAGATCGGCCTGAACGAGTATTACCGTGAGCGCACTGTACCAGATGAGGAAAAGAAGCATGCCGCTGGCCACACCTACCGCGCCGAAGAAATCGCGTGACTTAACAATGTGTCTCGACAGCCACGAAGCCAGAAAGAACGGGACGTAATTCACCGTAGCGCCATACATAAAAAGCGGGAACCCGAAAATAATCAGTGCCAATTCTCCCAGCCAGTAATAGTACCGGCTTCCTTCTTTCCGCCCGGTTCTCATCAGGCGGTCACTGAAACCGAGTTCGTCGAGCTTCCAGTAATAGCTGCGGATTTTATTGATCACGCTGCTTACTTTGGTGCGGTCTGTGCGCATGTAATATTTCGCCGCAACAGAAATATTGCGGATCATTTCCATTTCGCGGTTCTTCAGCGGAGTGGAATTGATCTTGTCTCCTACAATTTCCGAGCGATACAGTTTTTCAACCTGCCGCGTAATTTTTTCCGCTTCTTCCTCGTCGATGTGAATCAACCCGCCTTCCAGGCGTGTTCTTATTTCATCTGTCAGAAGACGCGCCGCTTCGATCTGATTTTCTGCGTACGCTGCTTCATAATCTCTCGTTGAAATAGGTTCGCTATAATTCACCAGCACATCCTGGCGAAACAGGTGCGGATCATCGT
Source organism: Bacteroidia bacterium (assembly GCA_035489505.1). Lineage (GTDB taxonomy): Bacteria > Bacteroidota > Bacteroidia > Palsa-965 > Palsa-965. Next base: position 3,930 of record DATHKF010000079.1, read on the forward strand.
AATTGATTCCGAGGCAGATGATCTTCACTTCTGTTTTGAACCCGCTTGCGGCGCTTGCACCCAATGCAATCCGCGCGGCACCTGTTTTCAGTTCTCTCAATTTGCGCTCTGTCGCACTTACGCCTTCCGGAAAAATGAGAATCGCATCGCCGGCAAGAAGATGCTCATAACACTTTGCGAAGGTTTCGTCATTCTTGTGCATCTGCGAAGGATCATCCTGCTTCCGGTAAATCGGAATCATGTTGAATTTCGGCAGCAACCATTTCGCAAATTTTCCTTTGAAAACAGCGGCTTTGGCCAGGAAATAAATGCGCCGTTTACTGCTCGCTGCAATGACGATGGGATCGAGAAAAGCACCCGGGTGATTGGCACAAATAATGAGCGGACCTGTAAGCGGAAACCGTTCAGGATTGGTGCGGAATACTTTCCGGAAGAAAAAGCGGAAGGTGATTCTGAAGAGTGTTTTCAGAATGGTGTAGAGCATGTACGAATTTACGATTTTCGGTGTACGATGTGCGATTTAAAAATTTACCGCGGAGACGCGGAGGTGCTTCTTAATCGAAGCAAGCAATGATCGCAGAGTATGTCCTTCGCGCCCACTGCATGCTTCACGTTGGGTTACTTACTCCGCGCCTCCGCGGTGAAAAATAGTTTAGTTCAAATCGTCGCTATATTTGCACCATGTCCACCAACCGCGAACTCTTCCTCAGGCACGTCGCACAAACCAGCCCTTCCCCTATCGGCATTGAAATTGAGCGGGCCGAAGGTGTTTTTCTTTTTGGGCCGAACGGCGAAAAATACATTGATCTCATTTCCGGAATTTCGGTAAGCAATGTCGGGCATTGTCACCCGAAAGTGGTGGAAGCAACAAAAGCGCAGATCGACAAGTACATGCACCTGATGGTGTATGGCGAATACATCCAATCGCCGCAAGTGAAACTGGCTGAGAAAATCACATCTCTTTTGCCGGCGAACCTGGATGCTGTGTTCTTCACCAATTCCGGTGCAGAAGCCATTGAAGGTGCCATGAAACTCGCGAAGCGCGTCACTGGTCGGTACGAAGTAATTTCGTTTCGCAATGCGTATCATGGAAGTACACAGGGCGCATTGAGCATCATGGGAAGTGAATTCTTCAAAAATTCTTTTCGCCCATTGATTCCCGGAACGCGTTTGCTTGACTATAACGTAAGCAGCCAACTGCAGGAAATTACAACGGAAACTGCATGCGTTATCGTTGAGCCTCTGCAGGCCGAAGCTGGTGCTGTTGTGCCTTCCAATGAATTCATGATTGCATTGCGTAAGCGGTGTACGGAAACAAAGACCTTTCTCATTTTTGATGAAGTGCAAACCGGGTTCGGCCGTACAGGAAACCTGTTTGGATTTGAAGCAAGCGGTGCTGTTCCGGATGTGATCGTCTTCGCGAAAGGAATGGGAGGCGGAATGCCGATCGGCGCATTTGTTTCATCGCGGGAAAACATGAATGCGCTCACGCATCACCCGGTACTTGGACACAGCACTACATTTGGCGGTCATCCCGTAAGTTGCGCCGCTTCGTTAGCAACCATAGAAACCATCATCGCAGAAAAATTGCACGGGCAGGCTGCGGACAAAGAAAAAATTATCCGCCGGATATTGGTTCATCCTACGATCAGGGAGATTCGCGGAAAGGGACTGATGCTCGCGATTGTATTCGACAACTTTGACCAGATCAAAAAAATCATTGATGCTGCATTGGCCAAAGGCGTGATCATCGACTGGTTCCTGTTTTGTGATCACGCGATCCGCATTGCACCGCCACTGAATATTCCGGAGGATGTGCTGGAAGATGCGTGCAAAACGATTGTTGAAGCGATTGACGAATCACGATAGTTGCTGTGCGAAAAATCGTTGTAGCATCCGCCGCGGCGGATGCGTCGCCACAGATTCGCAGATTACGCAGATTAAAATAATTGAATTCTTAATTTTAAAAATCTGCGTAATCTGCGCATCTGTGGCAAAAAAGCGTTAGCGCTATACCAACGATCTTAATAATTACCAATCGAAAGCATCACCAGCGTACACGCCTCCACCACTTCAATTCCGTTTTTCCGGCAAAGATCTTCCAGTTCGGAATTTTCCGTGCCCGGATTGAGAATGATCCGTCTCGGTTTGAGCGAAAGAATATAATCGTACCAGGCCGGCTGATTCTGCGGGCCTACGTACAGCGTGATCGTTTCCACAGCATCAAAATGTGGTTTATCTCCGTGGATCTTCACTCCGTAAATTTCGCCGTCTTTCAATCCTACTGCAGCAACTTCCTCTCCATGCATCTTCAATGAACGTACAGCCATGTTCGCATAACGCGATGGATTTTCTGATGCACCTATCACAACTGTCAGTCCGCTCATTTCTCTGTATAATCTAAGTCCTTGCCAAATGTTTCGTCCAGCTTCCACAGCGCAATACACGCAATGATGAGTACAAACGCACCCACCGCAATGGTCGCCGTAATTTTATCCGGGAATACCATCGCGGCCAGCGTAAGCAACCAGGAAATCAGAATGGTTGATGCGCGTACAAAGTTCGGTGCTGTTGTTGTGGCCGTTGCCCTGATGTTTGTTCCAAACAATTCGCTCGCAGTACTCATGAACACGGCCCAATAACCCGTTGCGAACCCGATGAACGTAACTACACCGTAAAACACATTCACAGATGTTCCGCCAATGGTGAAATACAAGGCAATGCCAATGATCGTTAACCCGAGAAATAATGCGAGCGCTTTTTTCCTGCTTTTCAGAAGATGACTGATCATCCCGGATGCGAGGTCACCAACGGTAATACCTGCATATGCAAACATAATCGAACGTCCGGCCGAGATGGAATCTTTGGGCAGTCCAAGCAATTGACTTAATTCCGGTGAGAACAAAACGAGTGTACCCATCACGTACCACACCGGAACCGTAACGAAAATAATGCTGAGGTATTTCCGGATCCGTTCCCGCGTGCTGAACAGCAGGAAGAAATTTCCACGCGTCACCTTCTCTTGTTTGATGTGATTGAACATTCCCGATTCGTATACACCGATCCGCATCACTAAAAGCGCTAAACCCATTACGCCACCGATGAAGAAGGAATTTCTCCAGTTCTCGATAACGTCTCCCATAAATCCGGCAACAACCGCACCAAACACACCCACAGTGGCCACAATCATGGTTCCGATTCCGCGACGTTCTTTCGACATCGTTTCACTCACCAGCGTAATTCCTGCTCCTAATTCTCCAGCGAGGCCAAAGCCTGAAATGAAACGCAGGATAGCGTACTGGTCTGTGGTTTGTACAAGTCCGTTAAGAATATTGGCAATGGAATAAACGAGAATAGACCCGAACAATACGGAAAGTCGTCCCTTTTTATCCCCAAGAATTCCCCAGAAAATTCCACCGACCAGCATTCCGCCCATTTGCCAGTTGAGCAGTTCTTTGCCAAACGCATTGTTCAGCTTCGCGAGCCAGTACTCTGATAACGGTCCAAACTCCAAAGGAAGAATTTCATTCAGCGATGATTTTCGTTCAACACCAAACAAAAGCAGGTCGTAGATATCTACGAAGTAGCCTAGTGCTGCAACAAGGACAATAAGGAAAACCTGTTTCTCGCGGGAGTCTTTGGTCATAAGCGGTTCTAAAGATAGTTAATTGCTTTTTTTGCCACCAAGACACAAAGGCTCTAAGAAACACAAAGAAATGTCCTTGGTGGGACTTAGAGCCTTAGAGACTTCGTGGCAAAAAACAAACTGGTGTGAATTCATACGTCAATCTCCCCAAATCCTTTCCACCACAGCGTTTCAGCGATTTCCGGATTTCAGAAAACCGCTTATCTGTCGGTTTGCGTTCATGAGTTCACAACACGGCAGGATTGATGCAATTACGTTTGCATAACTAAAACAAACTAAATCATGAAAATGAAACAACTACTACTCGCAGCAGCCTTTATTGGCGGTGGAATGCATCTTGCAGCACAGGACCTCGCGCCGGGAATCAATTATTCATACAATCCTCCCGGGTCAGATGGAATTATCACAGACATTACCGTTGACGTGCTCAACAACGACAACAGCAGCGCGTTTTCTTTTGATGTTGCGATGTACCTGTACGACCAGGCGACAACCAACTTCTGGATCATCGGTACACAAAACATTTCCAGTCTTTCCGGAAATTCCCTGATCACGATTTCGAACTGGGATATCG
>DATHKF010000080.1:0-2448 GCA_035489505.1 Bacteroidia bacterium
AGGAACATTTGTTCGCGGCGACAGAACAATTGGATGAAATGCTGAAAGACCTGAACAACATCTTACAGTTGAAATCCGATGTAAACGAATACAAGGAGATCGTTAATTTCCAGGAATTAGTAGATGTTATTCAGTCAAGCATCCGGGTGCTTATCGAAACCGAAAAAGTGCAGATCATCACAGACTTTGAGGCCATCGGTAAAATGACCACGATTAAAAGCTATTTGCACAGTATCTTCTTCAACCTGATCTCCAATAGCATAAAATACAAGCTGGAAGGAAAACCTCCGGTCATTCGCATCCGAAGTGAAACGGACAAAAACAAAATCACGTTTTCGTTTACAGATAACGGCATTGGTATTGACCTTGACCGTCATGGCAATAAAATATTCGGACTCTATAAACGCTTTCACATGCACAGGGAAGGAAAAGGCCTTGGATTGTTCATGGTGAAAACGCAGGTAGAAACATTGGGCGGAAGTATTCGCGTGGTTAGCCGGCCGAATGAGGGTGCGGAATTTATTATTGAGCTACCCCTGTAACCCAGCTAAAGAATAATCAAACAACCCATGACTTCAATACAATCCTTTTACAAATACAAAACCGTGATCCTGATCGATGACAATGACATAGACAACTTTGTCAATCAAACGATGCTTGTGACCAGCCGGTTCGCAGAAACAATACACGTCAGACTGAATGGAGAAATCGCGCTGGAGCTGATCAACACGCTCACAGAAGATAATTACCCGGATATTGTGTTCGTTGATCTGAACATGCCGGTGATGAACGGTTTTGAATTCATACAGAATTTCAAGACGATCAATGACCAAAAACAGGTGAAAGCACGGATCGTGGTTTTAACTTCCTCCATTCACCAGGAGGACAAACTGAACGTTGAAAAAATTGACGACAATATTCTTTTTGTCCGAAAGCCGCTTTCCTCCCAGGTCCTTACAGATCTTTAGCGTTTACTCTACCGTTATTCCGTCCACGTCGCCTTTCACCGTTACAATCGGAATCTCATCCGGCGTTTCATATTTTCTTCCCACGCCTGTATGTATCGGCTGCATAATCTGTGCATTGTTTGCGCACGGATACACAAATCTTCCACGCAGTTCGTTGATTACCGGAAAAGCGTCTCTCGCTTCTTCAGGCACCCCCGCCTTGAGCAATGTCTGATCATAACCGGTTGCTACCAACGAATCATTCCAGTCAATGCCTGCATACACGCGCATCACATACGTTCTCTGGATATTATCGTTCACGGTAAAATAGGATCCGGCAGGAATGTAAAATCCGCGTTCACTGAATGGCGCTTCCTCCTGCTTGAGAAAAACGATTATTGCACAACTGCTTTCGTTGTTGATCACAACCGATTTTTCTGTAGCCGGGTAAGGCTCCCAGCCAATCGTCAGCCATTCTTTATACGGTTGATCGCCTTTGGTCATCCGGAAATCTCCGTCAGCCGGACGAACAGGTGTACGACCTGCAGGATCAGCAGCATGCACACGCGCCAGTTCTTCAAAGATCAGTGCGCTCAGGGCCATATTTTCCATGCGCAAACGGACTTTTTCTTTTCGCTCTTCAATTTCCTGGCGCTCCGCTTCCAATGCAATCGCGTGTTCTTCCTGTCGTGCTTCAACGGATTTACCCATATCCGTATTTCTCCAGGCGATAAATCCAACGATTGCGATCAGTGGGACAATCCAGATCAGGTGATTGAGCGAGAACTTACTTTTTCCGGCCAGCTCTTTTTCAGTCTCCCACTGCTTCGCCTGCGTTTCTATTTGCATGCCCGTGTGCGGACTCACCGACAAAAGTTTCAGGCGCGTTACAATTCCTTCAGGTTGCGTGTACACTTTCTGTTCGTTGCGGAGCCAGGCTGCAAATTGCAGAAGCCATTGAGCGAAATGCTCACGGAAACCGGAATATTCCTGCGGGAGACGGTTCAGCAAATGCATCATCGCCGGACTAACACGGCTGTAAAGGTCGAATGAAAGCGGCTGCCTGTTCAGCTGCACAATTTCCATTTCCCTGAGAATGATTCCTGCAAAATGCTGAACCATCCGGTAAAACGGAACATAAAATAAATTGCCAAACGGTTCGATCCATTGTACGAGCAGCTTAACCGAAACGAGATCGTCTTTGCTGATCATTTCGGCCATGCGTTTCATCACCGCATCGTGGATGAATGGAAAAACAAATTCGTAAAAAGGCTGATCGTGATAAATCGCAGCAACCGGATGGATGGCCGGATGAAGATATCCTTCGCTCAGCAGGCGGAAAAGCTCTTCGTGATTGATAATCCGCCGGTGGTACTCCCAGTGCGTTGCGTCGATTTTAAATTCACGAAAAAAATCATGCGCATCATTTTCACCCCTCACCTGCCCGGCAATCCGCGCACGGTGAAATGCATCGGTGAGCGCGGCAAGGTCAAATTCCTTG
>DATHKF010000081.1:0-3950 GCA_035489505.1 Bacteroidia bacterium
CCCGGTAACCGGCCACGAGATCAAGTACAAGGTCGCGAAAGTTCACCCGGTCCACTTTTTCCGACTGGTACAGTTGGCGCTGCAGCATGTCGAGACTGTTGATCCTGTTGCGGAGATCTTTGAAGAGATCGCGGTGATAATCATCGTGTGCACGCAATCCATCTGCGCGAAGCAAATCCTGGATCAGCGAGAAATTATTCCGTACACGCCGGTGAATTTCATTCAGCAGGATTCGTTTTTCATCGAGGATGAGCTCGAGTTCCTTCTGCGTTTTTTTTCTTCGCGAGGTTTCAATCGTGAGTGCAATAACCTGCGCGAGAAACAACCCAAACTTCTGCTCACCGGAATCCCACTCGCGTGTTTTGGTCGTGTCTTCAAAGCAGACCAGTCCAACCATCTTTCCGGAAATGCGTACGGGCACATCCATCAGCGCACGGATACCGTTTACTTCGAGATAACCGCCTTTGAGTTCAACTGTGTCCGGATCGTTCAGCGCGTCTTTCGTCGGAATAATTTCTTCCGTTTCGAAGAGGCTGAAATATTTCGGGATCTGGTACCGGTACAGCGTCACATTGTCCTTGAGTTCCGTGAAACGCCCGTCGTAGTTTAACAAGCTGGTGATGGAAGTCATTTCATTTCCAAACTCCCAGATGTTTACGCGGCTTACTTCAAGCGTACCGGAAGCTACGCGGCATACTTCTGCGAGCGCTTCTTCCAGTGTTCCGCCGCTGACCACCGCAGAACGGAGCAGGCTTTCCGCTGCATTTTTTTTCGTTTCAATGGCGCGAAGCTGTTTCAGATGGGTGTCGCCTTCCGAAATGCTCACCCAGATGTTTCCGTCGGGCGTTTTCTTCGCTTTGCACTGCACGTGAATTTTTCCGCCGTTCAGGTTGTCGCTGAAACTAAACGGAAACTGTTCGTCGCTGGCTATAAAAATGTGAGCGGGAAAACCGGTAAGTACAGATTCTATTTTCTCCGACAGGAAATCTCCGATCAGCCCGGTCGCGCAGTCGTTCTGGTATGTAATTATTCCGGTCTTGTCGACCAGAACAATACCAACAGGTAATTCATCGAGTATGGCGACGTCAGTTTCCAGCGGGCAGGGGCTTTGAACAAATTGGATCGGATAACCGCAATAACTTTATCTTTCCTGCTGGAAAACTAGGCAATTTAAGAACACGATGGAGAATCCTATTGACAAATTCTTTCCGCTGAAGGATGGAAACCAGTTGTTTTACCAATACAATTTCACGGATGCGGCGTTGCCCACGGTCATTTTTCTGAATGGCTTATCGCAAAGTACAATGTCGTGGGGAGCCATTGCCCCGGCTTTCGCGGGCGAATACAATACGTTGCTGGTGGACCTTGTTTTCCAGGGAAAATCAACGGCAGACGGAACATTCAGAACGTACGATCAGCATGCAGCGGATATCACGGCGCTGGTTGAATTCCTGGAAATAACGCACCCGGTTTTGTGCGGACTTTCTTACGGAAGTGCAGTGGCGCAGCACGCAATGGTTTTGTTTCCGGACGTATACGAAGCAGGAATACTGATGTCAACGTTTGGACACAATACCGCCGTGTTTACCGCTACGGGCGAAAGCTGGAAGTCGGCGTTGCATGCCGGTGGTTATCCTTTGCTCCTCGATATTATGCTGCCAACCGTTCTGGGTGCGAGTTATTTTGAAAAACCACTTATCCCGATTGTGACGCTGAAGGAAATGCGTGTGAGCAACAATCTCGCACCGGACAACCTCTTCAAACTCATGATGGCAACGGAAGTGCGTGGCGATTACCGGCCGAAACTGAAAGGCATCCATATTCCTGTGCTGGTGATTCACGGAGAAGAAGACGCGCTCATTCCTGTTTCTACAGCGGGTGAAGTGGCTGACCAGCTTCCTTCGAGCGAATTTGTTGTGCTCGAAAAAGTAGGACATACACTCAACCTCGAAGCGATTCCGCAGGTGACTATGCTCGCCAAAAATTTCCTGGCTGATCTGCGCGATCAGTAGCGGTTGAGGAAATGTTCTTCGATATCAAACGTAGAACGGATTCCAACCTGGTCGTATTCTTTTTCCAGCCATGTTTCAGCCACACGACGTCCTTCTTCTTTGAGATGAATCAGGAATTCCCACGAAGTATTCAGTTTACTCGAATAAGAAAGCTTGTCGAGTACTTCGTAACCGGAAATGCAGTGCACAAAAATTTCGCGGTCCTGCTCGGGTAGCGTTACACCGCGACGGATGAGTTCGTTCCGGTAATGCACCAGGTGCATTTCATTGATCAGGCTCGAGTTGAAACTGATCTCGTTCATGCGTTCCTGGATATCGCGCGCATTGGTTGGAATTTTGTTGATGTTGATCGAGTTGATCTTCACCAGCAAAACATCGTGCGAAGAAGTTTCAGCAATGAGCGGCGTAAGTGGTGGATTTCCCATGTAACCGCCGTCCCAGTAATATTCGTTGTCAATTTTCACCGCCTGGAAAAGAACCGGCAGGCAGGTTGAAGCGAGTACGGCCTCTACTGTGATCTCGTGGTTATGAAAAACTTTCGCGCGATTGGTTTTGACATTCGTTGCGCAGATGAACAATTTTTTGGTGCTGTACTGCTGCAGTTCTTTGAAGTCGATCAGCTCTTCGAGAATATCGCGGAGCGGATTGTAGTTGAACGGATTCAGCTCGTACGGCGAAAGTGATTGTGAAATGGCATTGTAAAACATGTATCCGGGTGAGTGATACAGGTTGCCAAAATTCATCGTGTTTTCCCACGGCGAAGGTTTGAACATGTATCCGCCGTATTGTGAAATTTTCTTCCACAAAACTTCGAGCAGCTCTTTTGCTTTTTCCGGACCGCCGAGGTGCAAGCCATAAGCGAGTGCTACAGCATTTACAGCGCCGGCACTTGTTCCACAAATTCCTTCCGCCACAAGTTCTTCTACTTCGAGCAGGCGATCGAGCACGCCCCAGGTAAATGCACCGTGCGCACCACCACCCTGGAGGGCGAGGGAAACGTGTTTCTGATCAAAAAGATGGCGGGGATTCACAGCGGTGAAGTTAAACATTGTTCCGGGTTTCTGGTTCCGTGTTTGAGACGTTCAAACCCCAAACCAGAAACCATTTAACTCAGAACTATTGCGCGCTCCAACCGCCATCCACCGGAATTGCAGTTCCCGTAATCAATTGCGCATGTTCCGAAGCAAGAAAGACGCACAGCGCACCCAGCGATTCCGTGCTCACGAATTTTTTCACGGTGTGTTTCGACAGCATCACTTTCGCAATCACTTCTTCTTCGCTCATGTTGTGCGTACGCGCCTGGTCAGCAACTTGTCCGCGCACGAGTGGTGTATCTACGTAACCCGGACAAACTGCATTGGCCGTGATTCCAAACGGCGCTCCTTCGAGTGCAGTCACCTTGGTCAATCCAACAAGACCGTGTTTGGCTGCAACGTAAGCTGATTTGTATTCGGAAGCAACCAAACCGTGCACAGACGCAATGTTGATGATCCGTCCCCAGTTCCGTTTCTTCATTCCGGCGAAAACGAGTTGCGTAGTATGAAATGCGGCTGAAAGATTCAGGCCAATGATCGCGTTCCATTTTTCGATTGGAAATTCTTCGATGGGTGCCACATGTTGCATCCCGGCATTGTTGACAAGAATGTCTATCGTGCCAAGATTTTTTTCCGTTTCCCCAATGTATTTTTCAATTTCAGCGGGTTGAAGCAGATTTGCGCCGGAGAAAAAAGTCTTCACGCCAAATTCTTTTCCAACTTCTGCAGCGATTTCCGCCCCGTTTTTTTCAAGACCGTTGAAAGAAATACTGTAACCGGCTTTGGCAAATTCGCGGGCGATGCCGAGACCGATTCCGCTGGTACTGCCGGTGATGAGGACTGTTTGGGACATGAAGCGAAGTTAAATATAGTTTCGGGTTAAGGGAGTTTCGGGTTCGGGGTT
>DATHKF010000082.1:0-9818 GCA_035489505.1 Bacteroidia bacterium
ATTGCTCCCGTCGTTCAATGGCGGAATCGGTGGAGCAGGCGATACTGTTTTCGCCATTACGGTTTACAACGGAAGAATTTACGTGAGCGGAAAATTTACAACGGTGTTTTCAAGTGCACGCACAAACATCGCGCGCCTGAATTACGATGGAACGATCAATAGCTGGAATCCATCCGGCGTGGGTGTGGTGCGAAAATCGATGTTGTGGAGGAACAAACTTCTTGTAACCGCAGATGCCGGTGCATTCGATGACCGCGTAGTAAAAATCGACACGTCGACTGCGGTTGTGAATCAATTGATGATCACCACCAATTCTTCCGCGGGTTATGCACAGGCGATACAAGATTTTGTGACGCGCAATGATTCACTGTACGCGGTCGGTTCTTTTTACGAAGTAGACGGAATTGGCTTCGATGGTTTCGTGGTGTGCAATATCAATTCCGCAGCGAAAAGATCCTGGGGAATTACCATCCCGCAATATTCGATCTATGAAAAGAACCGCGTGCACATCGAGTATTACCGCGACAGCCTTTACATCGGTACCGTGGATGCAGCTACGCAAAGTCCAACGTATCACAGGGTCTATGTGGTGCATTACCGGGGAAATGTTTTGCGTACGCTAAAGATTTACAACTCCAACCAGGCGGGACTCAACGGCGATTTCTGCGAAGACCTGCTGATTGCCAATGCGCGCATGATCGAAGTGCAACGTTTCGCACAGCACACTGCATTTCCCTACGGATCGAAATACTGCACCATTTACAGCTGGTGCATGAAAATTCCGAACGTCGGTTCTCCGTATACCGTTGCGCCTGTTTCGATATGCCCCAATGACACGGCGTGGTTTGCCGTCCGCAAAGAGTATTACTATTCATCGTACGTCTGGAGCAGCATTTCTTCGAACATGACGCTTGTTCCGTTCGATGATTCGTGTATGGTGATCACGAATTCGTTATTCGCCGGCGGACAGATCCGCGTGAAGGGAATGACTTCCTGCGGCGTGCAGAATGCAATCTTTCAGACACGGAATTTCACCGCACTGGTTCCGCCTTCCGTTTCAGCCGGACCGGATGATACATTGACCTGCGTTGTGACATCCGTCATGCTTCGCGGCACGTGTACACCCACACCATTCAGCTGGAACTGGTCGGGACCCAACGTCAGCAGCAATGCAGATTCTGTGTTCGTGAATACACCCGGAATGTTTTACCTGGAGTGTACAGCAATTAACGGTTGTAAGTCGCGCGATTCGGCAACTGTATTCGCAGATACAATTCCTCCTGCGCTTGTTACTTTCACAGGCGCACCGCTGATTACCTGCACCAATCCCGCTGTTGTGCTGGACGCATCAGCGTTGTACCCGAACGATTCATTGCGCTGGATCATTGGCGCCTCATCGTATGCAAATCCGGCGACAACCGCTTCTCCCGGAAACGTTTTGCTCGTGGTCACTGATCGCAGCAACGGATGTTCATCGACTGATACCATTTTGGTTTCACAAAATATTGCACTCCCAACAGGAGTTGCGGTGTACGGTGATTCTGTACTTACCTGCTCACGCGATTCCGTTTTGCTTTCAGCAACTTCATCCAATCCCGATGTGGTGTTCCATTGGCTCGACAGTGCATTGAACACATTCGCGAATCCGTTCTTTGCAACGGCAGCAGGATATTTTTCGTTGCTGGCAACGGATACGATCAACGGCTGCACGTCATCGCCCGATGGCGCGATCATTTATACGTGGTACACACCACCGTCTGTTGTTGTTGCAACAGATTCGTTCAACATCAACTGTTCGTACGATTCTGTTTGGCTCAGCGGAAGTTCGCTCACAGTGTCGGCGAATTTGCTGTGGACCGATTTCGTTTCTTTTTCTTCTTCAAACCCGGCGATGACGGGACAGCAAGGCTGGTACTATCTCGTTGCAACAGATTCATTGAACGGTTGCGTCGCGGTTGATTCTGCGTACGTCGGATTTGAACCCATCCTGGATGTGATTGGTTCGAACGACACGATCATTTGTTCCGGCAGCGGTGCCGTGTTGAATGTAATTCCCATTGGAGGAACTCCATCGTTTCAATACCTCTGGAATAACGCCGCAGGAAGCACTGCATTGGTTACCGTGTATCCGAATGACACATTAAGTTACATCGTTACGGTTACCGACGGAGCGGGTTGTGTGGGTGAGGACACAGTTGTGGTCAATGTTCCTGATCCGGTGATGGATTCGGTTCTGTCATTTCAACCCTGCGACCCTTTGCAGCCAACGGGACAAATTCAGATTTATCCGTGGGGCGGAGTTCCGCCGTACCAGTATTCAAACGACAACGGTGTGACCTGGCAGGCTTCAAACATTTTTGGGTCACTCACATACGGATCGTATACGTTTCTCGTGCAGGATGCAATCGGGTGTACACATTCCACCGCCGGTAATATTGACACAAACAGTTTAAGTCCTGCACCGGAATTCCTCGTGTCCACATCACCGGAACTCGGAGATACACTGGTCATCGTGGATATTTCCAATCCGCGTCCCGACAGTGTAACCTGGGATTTTTCACCGGGAACTGTAATCGTTGATACATCCATGTTCTCCCCGGTTATTGTTCCTGGCGATACGGGAAATTTTTCCATCGACATGCACGCGTGGTACGGAACCTGCGAGGTGATACTTACGCGCGTGGTAACTGTTGAAGAATTCGATAGTCTTTCCGCGCAATCCTGGAATGCAAACGCCATCGACTCGGTCATTCTGTATCCGAATCCAAATTCAGGAACGTTCACGGTGCACGCGGAATTGCAGTCGAAACAAAATTTCGGTGTGCTTGTCATTGATGAGCTCGGGAATGAACGCGCCCGAACATGCGTCTACGATGCTGATCAATGGACAGGTTCGATGAGTGTACTGAATCCTGTACCCGGAAATTACATACTCCGCGTCATTGCAGAATACGACAGTTCAGAAATCATCTTTGTAATCAGCCAATGAGGACGACACCAAAATCTTTGCGGAACCTTTGCGTGCTTTGCGGCTTTGCGTCTATTTCCGCATCTCTCTCTTCCCAGAACCTGGAAAAGGTCGACAAGAAAGACATGATCACCATTGGCGGTTCCATGAACCTCAATTCCATTTTTTACAACGCGCAAGGATTCACTGCCCGCCGCGATCCGCTCACCTGGTATTTCAACGGCGCACTCAACGTAACCATTCTCGATGTATCGCTGCCGTTTACATACAGCTATTCCAATCAGCAGGGAACATACACGCAACCGTTTAACATGCAAAGCTGCAGCCCGAAATACAAATGGGTGCAGGCGCATATTGGAACAACAGCGTTGACGTATTCGCGGTACACGCTGTCGGGACACATGTTCACCGGTGCGGGCCTTGAGCTTACACCCGAGGGTTTTTACATCGGAGGAATGTATGGCCGTTTTCGAAAGGCTGTGGAATACGATTTTGTCAATCAGTCCGACGACCAACTCAGTTTCAAACGCATGGGCTACGCATTCAAAGCGGGTTACGATGCCAATGGAAATTCGCTCTGCGTTTCTTATTTCCATGCGAAAGACGAATTGAACTCGCTGGCTTTTGTGCCATTGGACAGCGACCTGTCTCCGATGGAAAATACTGCGATTGGAATTTCTGCGAAAACGAAATTGTGGAAAACATTTTCGCTGGAAGGAGAATTTGCAGCGTCCGGTTTAACGCGTAACACCTCATCGGAAATTGAAACAACGGATTATTCCGGCTGGCAGAAATGGATGATCGCCACGCGAAGCACGACAGAATTTTACCGTGCGTGGAAATTTACTGCGGGTTACAACGGCAAGAACGTCTCGGTGAATGTGATTCACGAACACGTTGATCCGGGCTATCAAACGCTTGGTGCGTATTTCTTCAACAACGATCTCGAGAACTGGACCGTTGCACCGTCGTTCCGGATGTTCAAAGGAAAACTCGGTCTTGCACTGAATACCGGTTTCCAGAAAAACAATCTCGGCGGCGACCGGTTGAGCACTACGCAGCGTTGGGTGGGTAGCGCAAACGTAAGTTTCAATCCAACCAAGCAGTGGATGATCAGCGGTTCGTATTCCAATTTTACCTCGTATACGCGGAACCGTCCACAAGCTGATCCGTTCTGGACCCCATCTCCTGCAGATACGTTGAGTTTTTACCAGGTTGCGCAGCAGGGGAACGGAACCGCATCGTACATGTTTGGCGAAAAGAAAATCAAACAAACCGTTGCTGTGATTGGCTCGTACCAGGTAACCGGTCAGCAACAATCGGGTGATATTTTACCGCAAACAAAAATCGTCAACGGAAATATTTCGTGGTCGATCCAGGGAGTGAAATCGAAATTTTCGGTGACATTCCTTGGTAACTACAACCAAAGCGACAACGGAATGTTTTTGACGCAGCAACTCGGCCCGGGAATTCAATTCGGCAAATCGTTCATGCAAAACCGTATGCGCATTTCGGCGGGCGGTGTCTACAACCGTTCTGTGGTCAATGAAGTTTTACTCAATCACGTGGTGAGTTACCGTTCGCAGTTTTCGTTTACACCCAAAGTGCGTAATCCCAAACTCGGCAGGCCTTCACTCAGTGTAAACGCGGTGTATGTCAATAAGCTGCCGGTTGTGGCAGCGCTTACGGCAACAGGTGAATTGACTGTGACGGTAAACCTGGGGTACAGTTTTTAAAATTTACCGCAGAGGCGCGGAGTCGCAGAGGCTGTTGCTCAGTGTGCAATGAACGCTGAGCCTCTGCGACCAGTGCTGACTCATACGTGAATTGCAATTCTCTGCGCCTCCGCGCCTCTGCGGTGAATTAATTTCAGCCGCGTACCGCGCAATCTACACTCCTTTGCCTATATTTAGTCAAAATCCAACCACATGAAAACAACTTTACGCTTCCTCTTTATCCTGATCCTTTTTATCTCCGGACACACGATCGTGTCTGCACAAATCACTGCTGATTCCGTTCCTCCGGGAATGTTTGCCGTGAATCCGTACGTGTCTTTGTCCGTTGCACCCTGCACCACTGCGGATACAATGTCTTTCGACATCAATTGCGACAATTCTCACGACGTGATATTTAGATTATACAAGGGTGCTACGGTTATTGATGGCGCCAATACTGCGTTTCTCTACATCCTGAACGATTCGATTGAAGTGTGCAAAGACACAGGAGGAATGGTCTCCGGTTATGCAAGGCCGCACTACTTTAACGCTGGCGATGCGTTGGTTCCTCCCGCCAATTCAATGTGGGGGACCGATTCGGTTTACCAGTTTGGTGATTATGGATGTATGTCGTGCACCGGCCCTTCTTCACAGACCAACATGTACATTGCCTACCGCAAAGCCGGTCAGACCGGATGGATGAAAGTTTCATTCAGCCTGACCGATGGTGGTTCCTGCGTAGCCCCGATCACCTTTTCCGTGCAATTAATTTTATTGCCTTGCCTGCCAAGCGATGTTCCTTCACTGACCAACGAAACGAATCTTGAAGTGAATCCGAATCCGTTTTCCGAAACGACGATTCTGTCAACCGATCAGCCTTTGCGCAACGGAACACTTGTCGTTTACAATTCGTTCGGACAGATCGTTCGGCAAAGCGACAACCTGGAAGGACAATCCATCACGTTCCATCGCGATAATCTTCCTGAAGGCGTGTACTTCCTGAGTCTTTCGGATGAAGGTGAAATGATTTCGGTGCGGAAAGTAGTTATCGCTGATTGATAATAGACGCAAAGCCGCAAAGGGCGCGAAGCCTTGGGTCATTGCGAACGAAGCAATCTCACCTTCGAGGATGGGATTGCTTCGTTCCGCTTCGCTACTCTCGCAATGACGTCCTTTGCGTCTATCAATTAATTTTCTCTACCAGTATATCATCCATATAAAGAACCATATCACTGTTCTTCGTATTCGCCGTGATCCCAAACTCAATACTCTGGTACATTCCTTTTGTTCCCTGCTGACTGTAGAGAAAATCTTTCGGTAATGTTTTGCGTTTATCGCCCGAAAGCACGAGCACATTATCCTGCCAGATCTTCACGTACCCTTTTTTATTCTGCGAAAGTTTCACTTCCATGATGATATTCACCCATTGATTGCGGGGCAAAGTAATTTCCTGTCCTTCGGCCTGATAAATATCTTTATTGAAAAACTTGTGCTCCAGCACCAACCCGGTGTTTTCGGTGTTCGCAATACGTATTCCCGGACCAGCGCCGATCGTTGCCTGTTCCTCGAAATCGAAAAGAAAAAGCCAGTCGGCGTTTGCTGTTCCTTCGATGTAATACCAGGCGCTCATGCGCACCACATCTCCTTCATAAAACGCCATTTTCTGTTTCACGATACTGCATTTTGATGCGCCATCAGCGGGTGAAGCATACGCGAAAAATTTCAGCGACTGATTTCCCGAATGAACAATGTTCGTGTCGAGCATGATGTAATTTCCTTCAACCGTGCTCTGACTGAATGACCACCGCGATTCATCTTCATTGAACATGCTGTCTGCAGATGTATAAGATTCAAAATCTTCCTGCATAGAATTGGGGCCGTCGAACCATTTTTCTTTGTTACAGGAGAAGGATAGAAGGAGCAATAGAAATAGCCACGAAGGCACTAAGGCACGAAGGCCCACAAAGAAGAAGTTCTTCGTGCTTTTCAGTGACCCAGCGTCGGAGCCTGCCCAGAGGCACGAAGGGTGGCAAAACAAGAAAAAGCTCTTGGTGCTCCTTAGTGCCTTAGTGTCTTGGTGGCAGATTTTTGCTTTCATTCTGCAAAATTATATCCGATGGAAATTCCCGCCCAGTGCTGCCATTGAAAATCAACGAGCCATGCAAAGATCGGGGTGTATGAAACGCGCAAAAATAATTTTTTATCGGACGGTTGAAAGCGATAGCCCAGCACCAATGGCGATTTAACATAGAATGAGCCTTTGGTTGTAATAGTTGGCGCAAGTCCGCCACCAACTTCCAGTTTGTGATTGCCCGTTCCATAAATCCAGTTCACCATCAAAGGAAAAATCAGGGCCACGCCATTATTTTTGTCAATGGGCGTAAACGAAATTCCGGTCCGCCAGTTGAGATAGTAACTGGAATACGGCGGCGAGCCGCAGATGTCACGGAATCGGGGTCCGTAGTCGGATGGAATCCAGAACGGGTTTTCAAAATTGATCGAACCCAATCCGCCGCTGCCGCCGAGCTCCAGGAAAACAGCGCGGTTTTGCGCGCGACAAAATCCGCACAACATCAACAGCACGACAACTGTGGTGTAAAGCCTGATGCGAAATTGTTTGTGTGTTTTCATTCCACGATCAGTGTTTGGAGAATTTACACGGGTAACTGGAAGCACGGCAGAGTATTTTTCCACGGGGAGTCAGTCCAGCCCTGTCGACTACAGTTTTCATGCGCAATTCCTGGAGCGTGTGATACTCCAAACTGGTTTTTCGATAGCGTGAAAGAACGGGTTGCAGTTTTTTTCCTTTGACCGGCATGTCATATTTTTCGGAAGTATACACGGTACGCTGGAGACTTTCCACGCCCAACTGTGCCTCCACGATCTCAAGCAGTAAGTTTGTCTGCCGGGCAAAGTAAATGCTGTCCCTCTTGTTTTTGGGTTGGAAGGTCGTTAGCATTCTGAGCGTTATGTTCGCCTGGATCAAAACCATTTCCAGCTTAAACACCATGAGATTGACTTCACCTTTCCGGAGTTGAAAACTCTCCGACAAAGAATCTGCATACATCGCGCTCATTTGTGCGAGCAATGTATCTGTGGCGCGGAAAATTTGCTGTGTGCGAAACGTATCGGGATACACGAGTCCGTTAACTTTTTGCTTCATCACACGAACGGTGTCTTTCAGCACTTGCAGGAGTTTGAGCGACTCCTTCGTAAACCCCGGAGTATTGCAAAAAGTGAAGAGCGTGTCTTCTACCGTGTGAAGTTGCATGGAACGTTTATCGGCCAACGTTTCCAGTGAGTCAACCGTTTTCTGATTTCTGCGAAACGTTTCCGTCAAATTATCTTCGATGAACGCGTCTAACAGGTTATCGAGATACATGGAATGATCGAGATTGCTGATGGACGTATGGCCAAGGGCAAGCCACACCGTGTCGTCCGAGCGATGACTGATACGTAGCGACTGCGCGCACACTTTTGCATCAGCTTTGATCTGCGTTTCTGTTTTTGAAATCACCAGTACGTTGTACGTGATCCGCAAAGCCCGTTCAGCCAGGGCAACGGAGGTGAGTTGTTTGATCAGT
The DNA here is from genome assembly GCA_035489505.1 of Bacteroidia bacterium. Classification (GTDB taxonomy): domain Bacteria; phylum Bacteroidota; class Bacteroidia; order Palsa-965; family Palsa-965. The sequence goes on from DATHKF010000082.1 coordinate 8,268, forward strand.
TCCGCTTGCGGACGTGCATATCCCTGGGTGATTCCCCATTCGGGTTTGTATTCTGCCGAACCCAGGATCAACGCAGTGTATGTTGAATCAGGAACAGCGTTTCCGTACACCGGGCAGTATACAAGGACGAAGAAAAGAATGGTTGCAAATACGCGCGACATCCAGCGGTTCCCGGTTGTTTCTACTAAAATACATCAATGTCTCCGGGTGGTAATCAGAATCTCCACTTATTCGAAAGAATCCGCCACCTGCTCTTTCCGGACTCACGGCCAGCAGGTATTTCACTCCTTTGTGTAAGCATTTGTGGAATCGGCAGGTTGCTTGCATCCTATTCCCGGAAGGGCGGAACAACGCAATTTCCAACCGGGTTAGTATAAACGCTAAAAGAAAAATAGACCGGAACTCAAGTAACTAACGCGATGCTTTCGCGTCTTAACTGTAACAAAACGCTGATGATGGCACTTTTTACTTCTAACCCAACCTACCATGTCAGCATACGCCCTCTCTTTTCATTCAGCCAAACTCAAACCCGGAGTTGTGAGTTTCGCTATCGCCGGATTACTGCCGGTTAGCTCAATCGCTCTGCACTGCGCAGGATTTTTATCTCTCACAAACTGTTTACTGTTTGTAATCATTCCGGCATTCTTCGTAGCGCTGGTTTCATCTGTAAACAATCGCAGACTTCTTAAGCTTGTTTTCCGCGGATGGATTTGCGGAATTGTTGCCGTTGCATTGTACGATGTCTCACGCGTTCCGTTTATTCTAGCCGGGTGGGAAGATTTTATTCCACACATCGCGGCGTGGCTGGGCGGATCCGACGATCACGCATACTTCATTGGTTACGCCTGGAGATATGCCGGCAACGGTGGCGGACTTGGAATCGTTTTCTTTTTACTCGCCGATTATTTCGGGTGGAGAAAATACATTGTGAGCAACGGTGTTACGTACGGACTTTGCGTGTTTGCTTCGCTGGTCGTGTTGCTCATCGTATTTCCCGAATCACAGGAGATGATGTTCAAAGTAACTCCACTTTCATTTTTCGGAGGGCTTACCGGGCACATCATTTATGGTTTTGTTCTCGGGAAATTGTATCGCGTTGCAACGCGCGTGAAATAACTCACGTCGGCGTATTACTGCGTGATCTTCGATCGTCGCAGACGATCACTATCTGTGCTCATGCAATCTGATCCACTACAAACTATGTAACCTATGTAACTATGTTTTTTTTTATTTCAAAAATGAACCACATAGGAACATAGAAAACATAGGCATAGGGAAGGACTTAGCACACAATAGATCACTAAGAACGATCCACGTAAACGGCCATAAAGTAACAGTGACAATACGTTTTACTGCGTACTGCGCACTGTTACTTTTACTGCGCACTGCCCTTATCCGCTTCGGTTAAAGAAACGAACAATCAACATCGCCACCCGACGGAACAAACTTCCGGTGAGCGTTTTGTTGCCGGTGATTACTGTAGGCTGCATGCTGTAAAGCACGAATCGGTTGTAGTTTTTCATTTTGATTTGTTTTAATCGTTTATACTCC
>DATHKF010000083.1:0-5391 GCA_035489505.1 Bacteroidia bacterium
CATTCGCAACACCTGCACTGAAATCATCACGCGGTACAGTAAGACTATCAATGCCAAACCACCATTCATTCAACCGGTCGTGAACGGTGACTTCCGCAATCAAAGTAAGTGTCTGCGTACCGACAGTATGGGTGATCGTGATCTGATCACTGCCCCGACCAGTCGCGGCCGATATGGAAAGAGTTGAAGTAGTTGCATCAAACGCGGTCATCACGGCTCCCGCACCCACGCGGGCAATCGAAACCATTGTAGCAGTGAGTGGAACTTCGGTAAGCGTGTAGTTGAGACTTCGGGCAGATGTAAACCCGCGGAGAAATAATTTAAGCGGAACCGCGTTGAGACCACCCGGGTTTCTCGCCAGGTGAATCTGGAGAGAAGGAGATAAATAAAGGCGCGCATGCGGGCTTGTTGGCATGGTGTGGTACTCGATTAATGATTCGATCCAGCTTCAGCACAAAACAAAAAAACAAAGGGCCCCTATTCACTTTTTATATATGCAATTATATAACATTTCTTACTATTTCAAAATTCTCTTGGCATGATGCTCAGGCCATGCATTCCTTTTACACCTAACTACTTCACACTTAGGGGATATATAAATTTCCGCGCCGCGGGGATTCTGGGCATAACGGTTCGAGAATAATAAACCATCTGCACGCCGCTGTTTCCAGAAAAAATCTCACTGTGATCGTGATCCGTCAGAGTGTCGTTGCGAATTGACTGGAGGAGAAACAGACTCCACTTGGGCAAGTGCCGCCAATGGTTGGTAGTGTATCAGTTTGAAGTGCCAGTTAATATTTGTGGAATGGAAACGGTTAAAACCGTTGAACTAGATTGCTGATTCCATTGCCGGGGGCTTAAGCCCCCCGGCAATGGATAGCCCATATACGTTTAACCGCTTAAGCGGTTTTCATAAACCCTTAATATCCAAAACTGAGACACTACCCAATGGTTCTGTACAAGGTGGATTTCAACGATTCTCAATGCCGTCAAGAGCGAAATTCATTTGTAACTTTACATAGTCCAATGGCAAAAAAATCGTATATTGAAATAGAGATTGATAGGCTGACGAATTCAATCGAGAATTCCGTTAGTGGGGACAAATTCGACACTGAGATCATTAGACTATCAAAAGAGGACTTGAAAAAATTAAAGAAGAAAGATTGGCTCTTTGACTGGAATAGTGAATCAAAACAGAAGGAGAGGCTTGTTTTTAAGCTTGTAATACAGGGAAATCAGGACGTGATACAGGGTCTTGTTTCCCTAAGTGTTGAGCGAGACCACGTTTACATGCACCTGATTGAAAGTGCGAAATTCAACAAAGGGAAGGAAAAAATATATGTGGGCGCACCTGGAAATTTGGTTGCTTTTGCCTGTAATTATTCTTTGGAAAAAGGACATGAAGGATTCGTTGCTTTTGATGCAAAAACAACCCTGATAAAGCACTATGAAGAAACTCTTTTTGCAACCCACTTTAAGGGAAGCAGGATGTATATAGACAATATCGCGGCGCAAAAATTGATTGATCATTACTTTAAAAAATAGCAAGATGGGACTCATTAAAGAACCAAAAAACGTTGATTTCTACGTTATAGATAAACCCTGGACGCCGAAAGAAAAAAATGAGTTCAGTGAACTGATTAAGAAATTGAAATCACGCTCAAAAGTTAAACGTAGTACCAGGAAGGTAAAGATTAGAAGGAAAGCTGCTTAGAAACACGTTTGAAGTGGTCAAAATATAAAGCCCTGAAGATCGAAATCTCTCAGGGCTTTTCTATTTTCAATCAGCGGAACAAATCGCGCTGTTTTATCCGATCAAACTGACGTACTACCGAAGACTCACTCCAGCGTCACCCGGAACACATGCTTCGCATCTCCCCGCACCAGTTCATTGTGCTCCTGCCATTTCGATTTTATCCGCCGGCTGTTTTCTTCCACGTGTGCACTGAGCAATTTATTTTTCAATCGCTCCGTTGCGGCTTTCTTGTTCATCATCTGCGAACGTTCATCGGAAGCAGTTACGCTGATACCAGTGGGAACATGCGTTGCACGAACAGCCGATTCGGTTTTGTTCACGTGTTGTCCGCCCGGACCTGAAGCGCGCATGGTTTGATATGAAACCTCTTTTTCATTCCATTGCGGGAAAGCAGCTACATCGTACACGGTAATTCCGGCAAACCAGTTTTTGCGTTTGTGATTTTTCCGGAATGGACTTTGTGCAATCCACTGCACGGTTCCCTCCCAGGATGCGCAGAATGATGCTGCATGTTCTCCTTTGATCCGGACAAGCGCAGACAACAACGTATCGTCCGGCTTCCCGGGAACAAGTTCAATTGCTTCTGCACTGAGCCGTTCCCGTTCTGCCGCTTTCACGATTTTTTCCAATAGCCGCGCTACTACTCTTTCGCATTCCGCCGGACCTTTGCCGGAAGTGATCTGCATGATTTTTTCTTCCATGATCTTATTCTTTATTCATGCGTACAATTTTCGGCGTGAATTTTCCGTGCACGTCCACGAGTTCCTGCTGCGCCTGCATCACATCGTCGATGTCTTTATACGCCAGCGGAGATTCTTCCGAACTTCCACCGATCAGCGTAACGTCTGCGGCGTTCAGCATTTGTCGCAGACCGGAATTCGTAATCGACTCTTTCGCTTTCTTGCGCGACATTTTTCGTCCCGCACCGTGCGAAGCGGAGTTCAGTGATTCCGGAATTCCTTTCCCACAAACCAGGTAGCCACCGTGGATCATGTTTCCGGGAATAATTCCCAACTCACCTTTGTGCGCCGGTGTTGCGCCTTTGCGGTGAACGATCATCTCTGCGCCGTGCGGCATGTTTTCCTTCCAGGCAAAGTTGTGATGATTCTCCACTTTGGCGACAGCTTTTATTCCGAGCGCGCGCGAAAGGTTGATGTGAATCCGGTCGTGACATGCCTTCGCATAATCGCCGGCGAGATTCATGCTCAGCCAGTATTCCTGTCCTTCTTCGGTATCGAGATCGAGCCAGGCCATGTGCTGCGCGTTGCGCGGAAGCTTGCAAACATCCATCGCTACATCCGTGTAATGCCTGGCAATGGTTGCGCCTAATCCGCGTGAACCGGAATGCGACAAGAGCGCTACGTAGTTTCCGGCCGGCATGCCCAGCGTGTTCGCTTCGTTGAGTTCAATCACTCCGAACTCTACAAAGTGATTGCCTCCACCCGATGAGCCCAATTGCCGGACTGCTTTTCCGTGCAGTTTTTTCAGCAGCTGGGTTTCGTTGAACGCCGGATTGTCGAGCACATCGTGATCCTGTTTGAATTCGAGACAGCCTTCCATTCCGAAGTGCGTATTCTCACGCAGCGCCATTTTCATTTCGTGCCGGTTGTGTTCAATGTATTTTTCCGGCAGATCAAAAATGGAAAGCGCCATGCGGCAACCGATGTCTACTCCCACACCAAACGGAATCACTGCGTTTTCTACAGCGAGTACGCCGCCAATCGGCAATCCGAATCCGCTGTGTGCATCGGGCATCAAAGCACCCTGTCGGCTCACCGGAAGACGAAGCGCCATTTCCATTTGCAGCATGGCTTCATACTCGATGTGTTGTCGTCCGTAAACTTTCAGCTCTGCTGTTGCATCCTGCAGATCAAACACGCGGAATTTTTTCTCCGGAATTTTATCCACGAATGTTACAGCAAGTTTACCCAGCACTTCATGCGACACATAGTCCGCAGGATTTTCCATCACCTGCACGAAAATCGCAAGTAATTCTTCCGGCGGTGTATGCTTATAATGCTGCGACGCGAGAATGATCGCCACGCTCTTCGATGTATTGCGGTGAAAACCGATACGGTCGAGGTCTTTGCTTTTTATTTTGTTCTTACTCATGTTGTTTAGTCGTTAATAGATTTAAGTTCGTTGTTGAGTTCACGTTTCAGTGCACTCCTGTTTTTTTGTGGGTGAGACTTTGCCCATCCGTCTTTGTATGATCCGGTCATTTGCCGGAACAATCGCGGATACAGGCCATTTCGATCGAGATACATATCAATTTCATCCTGGCGGCTTTTCAATACAGGGTCAATGATCTTCACTTTCGTGATCATGTTGGGTTCTGTCTTCAGCACAAAACGCCACGCTTCTGTGAACACGTATTTGTAAAGGATCCGCGTGCTGTGCCCGATGAATTCCCACTCCTGTTTAAAAAAACCTTTTTCCTTTTCTGTCATTTTTTGCAATTCGAAATCATAAATTGTTCTCAGCAGCTGGATCCTGTCGACCTGAACTTTCTTTCCTTTTCTCCGGCGCTTTACTTTAAAATCTTTGCGGTGACTGTACCTCACAGTGTTTATCTTTTCGAGAATCCCGAGAAAGAATTCACTCTCTTTGCTTTTCATCACGTCAGGTCTTAAAACAAAAAAGCGTTTCCATCCCCTCTGCACAGGCGGAACCAGTTCGGCATAGCCGAGATTGCGCTGCTGTTCAGAGATGTCTTCAAGTTCACGGTATAATTGAACCAGCTGTTTATCGCGTCCTTCTTTTTGAAGTCGTTTTTTTCTTCGTGCTGTTTTGAAACGACCCAAAAGGACATAGGTTTCCCCCGTCCGACCGGGCGATCCGGGCGGGCATTCGGCTGTGGCCATTGTTTTACATTTTTCAGATTTGTAAAATGTGAATTGAATTCCTGTCCCGACTGTGAACGCCGGGACGGAAAGCCTGCAAAGCATGACGTATGGCCGTAGAAAAATCTACAGGTCAGTCGCGCGGACTATGGATTTAAACGGTAAAGTTTGGGTAATAGAATCCAATGCCGCGCGTTACGCGGAGAAGTGCAGGGGTGATATGTTCGTTTGCTCTTTCATTGGTGCTCCTCCTTATTATTTAGAAGAGTTAGATTCGGCGCAAATGTAAATGAATATTTATGACAACTCCAAAAAACATTGGAAAGATTTTTCGGTGATGAATTAAGTAAGGTCCGCCGCAGATTGCGCGAATGCATAATTGGTGCAATTCGCTGGTAGTGTCTCAGTTTAGGCATTTAATATTTGACACGGCGACACGGCGCTAAAAGAAGCACAAAACCCGTTCTAAGCCCGGGCGCTCACGGCGGGATAACGGTAACTCAATCGCTAAAGCGATTGAGTACTGTGTTTCGATCAGCGATGAGATTTCCGCTTAGCGGAAATTTCATTTCGTCTCGCCGTGAGCGCCCGGGCTTAGAATAAGAAATACCGTAATAATGCGCCGTGTCGCCGTGTAAAAAAGCAAAGTGAGACATTACCAATTCGCGGTGTAATTTTGATTGTATTTCAACTCCGCTTGTCCGATCTTTATCTTATGTCACGCTTCCGGTTTCTTTTCCTGGTTCTCCCCTTGTTCATGATGTGCTCCGGCGACACCGAAGTGACAACCGC
>DATHKF010000084.1:0-3468 GCA_035489505.1 Bacteroidia bacterium
GTTGTTGAGGATCATGAACTCATCTTCGTAAGTCACCACGCAACCTACGTGAATGCCGAGGTCTGCAACTTCCTTGTCGCTGATGCAACCGCAATCCAGGAAAATATTCCGCAGGCTTGGCGATTCTTCTTTACCGGCTTCACGAACGTGAATGGCTGGCCAGCCGAATACGGCTTTCACAATTCCTTTTTTCGTGTGAATATTCACCCGTTTCGATGGCGCAATCTGGTGATCAGAGCCACCGTTCCGTCGCAGGTAAATGAATCCATCTTTCGTGATGTAATGCACAAACCACGAAATTTCATCGGCGTGCGCTTCAATCACCACTTTATATTTTGCAGATGGATTGATGATCCCAACGGCCGTGCCGTAAGTATCTACAAAGTAATCGTCGACATAAGGGCGGACATAGTCCAGCCACAATTGCTGTCCCGGTGATTCGAAACCGGTTGGTGAAGGATTATTGAGATATAACTCAAGAAAATTAACTTCTTCCTTTCCGAGCAAACCTGGCTTCGCTTTGCTTCGGGATACGCGTTTGGTTTTAGCCATATAAACTGATTAGCTGGTAAAATTACGTTAAGATAATGGGTTTTGGGGAGAAAAAAGGCAGAAACGGATGGAGGGTTAAGGAATTGGGAGACCGGGAAATAAGGGTTGGGGGGCTGGGAAATAAGGGATTGGGGGACTGGAGAATTGGGGGATTCGGGCGAAACTCACCGGTTAAGAGAAGCAGTGGGATCCCAGGATCGAAGGAACTAAGTTTTGCCCAAATCCCCCAATTCCCTATTTCCTTAACCCCTAATTCCCTATTTTTAGACAGTAAACACCATACTCTATGATCTTACGGATATTTCTCCCCATCCTGCTCGTATTCGCAGGAGTAACCGGTTTGTCGGCACAGGACACTGTAAAAGCCACAACCCTGCCACCCGCGCAGGAAGCCGAAATGTTCTACAACAACGGAACAACCAAGTTCAATGCCAAGCAGTACGCTGACGCGCTGGCTGATTTCAACAAGGCGATTGAGCTGAAGCCCGACTTTGAGAAAGCGTATTACAACCGCGGACTTACCCGGATCGAGCTGTTCATGAACAAAGTGGCGATTGACGATTTCACGAAGTGTATCGAGCTCAATCCTGCTGCGGACTACGCATATTTTTCGCGTGGCCAGGCCAAAGAAGCGGAAGGCGATAAAACCGGCGCAGCTTTGGATTACGAACAGGCCGGAAATCTGAATCCGCGAAACGACAAAGCGTATTACCACAATGGCGTTCTCAAATTCGAGGCCGGAGATTATAGTGCTGCGATCACGAATTTCGATAAAGCCATTTCCATTAATCCGGCTGATGCCTATTACTGGAACGACCGCGGGAGCGCCAAGCGCATGAAAGGCGATCTGGACGGAGCAATTTCCGATTACAACCAGGCAATCCGCGTAAATCCGGGTCTCGCATTTGTGTACAACAACCTGGGAAGCGCCCGCAAACAAAAAGGCGATCTCAAAGGAGCAATCGACTCGTACACGACCGCGTTGAATATGAAAACCGATTATTACATCGCCTACAACAACCGCGGAACAGCGAAAATGGAAATGGGCGATCTCGAAGGGGCCATGTCAGATTTCAACCGCGCGATACAGCTCAAAGCCGATTACACGTTTGCGTATGTGAACCGTGCTGCGGTGCGTTACAAACAGCGCGACTACAAAGGCGCCGTTCAGGATTGCGATAAAGCCATCCAGATCAATCCGAATTATGCCGAAGCGTATCTCAACCGCGGCATTGCCAAAGAAATGCTCCGCGACAATACCGCGTGCGACGATTTCCGGAAAGCATCCGAACTCGGGCTCAAACAGGCCGAGCAGTATTTAGGTGATTGCAAGTAATAACCCGACAAGACATTCGTATGAAAAAGATAGCATTACTCCTCAGCATCATCACCGGATTTACACTTCAGTCATTCGCGCAGAACGTGGAATGGGAAGAGAAAAACTTTCCGGATAAGAAAGCATTCAAAGAAGCGAAACGTCACTATGAAGACGGTAACGATCACTTTAAAAATGGCCGGGGGGTTGAAGAAGAATTGCTTCAGGACTTTATTAAAGAGAATGGTTACCTCCCCAATGGCGGGAGTGAATTGGGTGGTGAACTATCAAATTTCTACAAGTTAGCGCTCGATGAATATTTGATCGCCAACCAGTTCAACCCGAACAGCGCGATGCTGAATTATAAAATAGCGGTGTGTTATTACAACATTTCCAGTCAGAAACTGATGGGGTTGACGTACATCGAGAAAGCCGTGAAACTGAAGCCGCAGGTTGATCCAACTGCCAATTATTTTCTGGGTCGTTTGTATCACCTCACCAGTCGCTGGGACGAAGCCATCACGGCCTATCGCAGTTACCAGTCCAGTCTCAATGTTGATCCGACCAAAAACAAAGACAAGATCGCCGACATGAACCGTAAAATTGCGGAGTGTATCAACGGAAAAGAATACGTGAAGAATCCACAGCGCGTTTTCATTGATAACCTGGGCAAGACGGTTAATTCATCGGACCCGGAATACACACCGATTATTACTGCGGACGAATCGGTAATGCTTTTCTGTTCACGACGTTCAAACACCACGGGTGGACGTAAGGATGATGGTGGACAGTTCTATGAGGACTTGTACAAAACAGAATACATCAACGGAGCGTGGACTGTTCCGGTGAACCTTGGCCAACCGGTCAACACGGATGATCATGACGCACCAGCCGGGCTTTCGCCGGATGGGCAGAAATTGTTCACGTATCGTCACACGGGCGGTGGAGATATTTTCGAAAGCGATCTCAAGGGCACTGTGTGGTCGGAACCGGAACGCATGAATAAGAATATCAATACCGACGCGCATGAGTCTTCCGTTTCACTTTCCGGGGATGGAAAGAAACTCTATTTCGTGAGCGATAAAAAGGTCGAAGGCTCGGTAGGTAACCGCGATATCTGGGTTTCTACCCTCGATGAGAAGGGAAAGTGGGGCAAGGCAGTGAATCTCGGGCCGGGTGTGAACACGATGTATGGAGAAGAAGGTGTATTTGTTCACCCCGATGGAAAAACAATTTATTTCAGTTCACAAGGCCACAAAACCATGGGCGGGTACGATGTATTCAAAATTGTTTTCGAGAACGGAGCGTGGTCACAGCCGATCAACCTCGGTTATCCAATTAATGGACCTGATGATGATGTGTTCTTTGTAATCTCCGCAAGTGGTAAGCACGGTTACTTTGCTTCGAACAAAGCGGATGGACAAGGTGAGAAAGACATTTACAAAATTACGTTCCTCGGTCCGGAAAAACCGCTCGCCATCAGCAACGAAGACAATCTTCTTGCAGGAAGAACACAACCGGTGAAACAGGTGCAGGCACAACAACCGGTTGCACTCACCACAGCTAACGTAACGATCCTCAAAGGAACGATTACTGACGTG
>DATHKF010000085.1:0-15164 GCA_035489505.1 Bacteroidia bacterium
ACTCCATCATATAAGGAAGGGCCTGCACAGCATACCATGCCGGGTTCGACGTAAACTCTAAAGTCAGGCGGTGATTGACCATCGTTTTGGAACCATTCGCCTGGTTGATGAGTTTATCGAAACGGAATTCTTTGGTTTGTCCACCGCGGATTGGCATCGGCAATGTTTCGGTCACCAACATGCGGTTGCTCAAAACCGGAAGTGCATTTTCTTCGCCGTCCGTAAAGTTTCCGGCAGAAGCCACTACCTTATATTGTATGGCCCCGAAGCCTTGTGGAACTTTCAGGTTCCACGCAAGTGGCGCACTCTGTCCTTTCTTCGCGGTGAAATTGCGTTGTGCATTTCCCGGTTCAGCCATGAGCTGCGCGGTAATGTCTTTCATGGTCAACGCATCGTAAAGGAAAAGCTGCGCTATTCCGGTTTGCACCGTGTCTGAAAGGTTGGTGACTTTTGCAGTCATCGTTATTTCATCGCCTTCACGCAGGAATCGCGGAGCGTGCGGAACAACCATCAAATCTTTCTGCGTCACCACTTCTTTCTGGATGAATCCATACTTCAGGTCCTTCGTGTGCGCAAATGCCATGAACTTCCACTTCGTGAGTGCTTCGTTCATCGTGAATTTGATCGTTACAGTTCCCGATGAATCCGTTTCAAGATGCGGGAAAAAGAAAACGGTTTCGTTCAGGTTGCTTCGCGCTTTGACTTCACCGAGTTGCTTGCCCGATTGACCTTCGAGGTTATTCTCTTTTTGTTCAACCGAATCAGCGAATGCAGTATTTCCACCCATTGGAACTGCCGGCGATTCCATTTTTTTGCCTCCTGCTTTATCGTCCCTGTTCTTCGTAGTCTCACGACGGCTCTCACTTTCTTCAGATACGGCAACTCCGCTGATCGTTTGAACATTGCCCACTTCACCGGACTTCGATATCGTTTCATCGTCTCCGTCCATGTAACCGTACCAGTTGTTGCGGTACGACATATTGTATCCAAACCAGTTCAGGTAATCGTATGTACGCTCTGTCCACGTGGTGTACGGATTCCAACCTTCATTCCAGAGTTGCGAATTCACCGTTCCCTGCACGTCGTTGTTCCAGTATGTATTGCTGTAATAGGAACGATAGAGATAGAACGAAAAGTAATTGCCGCGGAATTCATCGAGTGATGCATCGTACATGGCCGCAACCATTTCCGCCATCACTTTTTCGCCCTTAGGCCCTTTGAGTTTGATCTTCCATTCCTCCTGGCTACCCGGGATGAGTTTATCGCGGAAAGTTTCAAATTCCATTTCGAGATTGGTATTCTCAAAGGCTACGGAAATTCCCTGGTCCTGGGTATACGACCGGTTGTTGTGCACAAACGAGAAGTGAACAGCAATATTTCCGCGATGTTTTTCTTCGATCGGAATTTCGATGAGCTTCATCTCATTGCTCATCTTAATGACTTCGCGCGAAATGATCTTATTCTTGTGCTCCACTTCATAGATCATGGAAATATCTTTCAATGAAGTTGAAACCAGCACCTGCGCCTTCTGGCCCGGCTGCACGTTTGTATTCACCGGGTTGAATTCAAACGGCGTTTTTGAATACGGCGTTTTTTCTTTCCCGCCATACACGGTGAAATAACGCATGTCTTTCGCCGGCTGACCAAACTTGTCTTTTGTGTTGGCTTCAATCACATACTGTCCGGACTCCCAATCTTTCTTGTCGAGATAGAATTTGCCGGGTTGTTTGGAATTGATCGTTGACGTGTACACCTGCTTTCCTTTTTTCCAGGTGCTCCGGTCGTTTTCATTGTCGTACGGATCCTCGGGAAACCACTTGGCCCAATCTTCCTTCGTATGCACAAACTGGTCGGGACGGCTCCACATTCTTGTCCGGTAAATCGCCGAGGGTTCCTGGAGTTTGTAAATCGCGATGGATACATCGGAGACTTCCGGTTGTCCGTTCAGGTTGTTTACAGAAATATGTACCGCCGCTGTATCCGATTTTTCAATCATCTCAGCAATCGGAATATTCAGTTCAATGGTTCCATAGCCAACGCTCGCATACCCGCTGCTGCTGTGGGTTTCCCCGGTAATGTCGGTGATGTCTGTATAAACGGTATACATAAACACCGGTTCGCTTTCGCGTGGCACGCTTCTATCCGGGATGGCTTTGAACGGAACTTCAAATCCGCCGGTGTCGTTGGTCATCACTACACCGTTGGCAATTTCCACGCTCGACGATTGCGGGTAATACCCGCGCCACATATACCACCACCACGGGAAACGTGCTGTACGGACAACGCGGTATTTCACTTCGGCATTATCAACGGCCGCACCGGAAAACGATTTCGCATGACCGATCACCTTCACGGTATCGTTCAGGCGGAATGCGCCTTTCACCGGGTCAACCACAACTTCAAAATGCGGGCGTTTGTATTCTTCAACAGAGAAATAAACTGAGCCGGATTCATTTTGAATGTGCATCTGACCGGTCAATCCTGCTGCAGGTGCCGTAAACGAACCGCTGAACGAACCGTAATCGTTTGTTTCGAGATTAAGTTTTGCGGCTTCCTGGTAATTGGCGTCGTAGAATTTTACGGTGGTCGATTTACCTTTCATCAACTCGTGGCTATCGCCATCTGAGTTAATGATGATGCCTTTGAAATAAACGATTTGTCCCGGGCGGTATATCGCGCGATCAGTAAAGAAAAAGGTTTGCGGTGTTTTGCGCTTGGGTTCGCGGTACGATTTGTATTGATAGTTGTATTGCGAATACAAATGATTTTTATTCGTCTGGAATTCCAATACAAATGTTCTGTAATTCGCGGGCGCTGCAATAACCAGTTTCCCGTTCTTATCGGCAATGAACGAAGCCGTTTTTTTCATTTCGTACTCGCGTGCTGTGTAATTGTAACGCTCTTCCCACATGGAAATATTGACATTCGGAAGAACAGCGCCGTTCTTACGGTCGTAACAGAAAATTTCGAGGCTTCCGTCGTCCATTCTTCGCTGCAGATACGAAATGTTCGACGACCAGATTTCCGCAATAGCAATTCCGTTGCTGTGCATCGGGAAAGAATCTATTGCCGAACAAAGAACCGCGTAATGCCCGGGAGGCAACGACGGAATTTTTATCTCCGCACTGTGCGATTGATAATCTTTGGTATCCGGGAACGACTGGTCCCATTTTTCAACGATCGGTTTTTTCAGGTACTCCTTCACCTGCTCTTCCCAGGTTGCATAGTCGTAACGGCTTTCGAGGCCTTCTTCGAGTTTAACTACGCGGAAATAAATTTTGGTGAGGTTTTTCCACGTCACCAATCCGCGGAATGGCTCGTTCGGTAATGCAACGTCTTCCGTGGTCAGCGCAATCGACTTCGCTGTGATCTGTTCCGCCAGCGACTGGCATTTTTGTGCACCCAATGTTCCCGGGAATTTTTTCATCACCCCGTTACACAATTCGAGTGCGCGTATATTTTCATACCGGAACTGCTCGCCTTTCAGTGGCTCGTATTTATACGCCCGGGAAGAATGATACTGCGCTACTTCGTAAAGCACCTCGCCGGAATACGGATTGTTCCCGTAATTCGCCGCGAGCTGGCGCAGGGCGTCTTCGTACAGCGAATCTTTATTCGGAACAACAGAATTGGCGTGAAGGAAATTCAACCGCTCGAGATCGGCCATGATAAACGCATCGGCCGTTTGATCGTTGATATGAAAACGAACCAGTTCCTGGATATTTTTCAAGGCGTAGAATTTCAGCGACATGGTATCTGTCGACTGAATATTCATAGTCACAAATTTTTGTGCCGGTTCAAAATACGCCGGGTTATCAATCACGAATGCATCAGCAGGACGTGAAATTCCCGGTTCGTACGAAGAGAAAAACCGGATCGTTGGATAGACCAGGAAATCGTACAGTGTGGGACGAAGTTCTTTGGGCGCGGTTCCGGATACGATTACATCCGCGTAAAATTTGCCTTCGGTTTTTTGCAGGCTGTCCTTCTCAACAAGCGCCAGCTGGTATTGTTCAATGGTGTGATCAACGAGTGTTTTGATGTCCCACGTGTTCACCGAGTCATTCGTAAACTTGATGGTTTGTGAACGTTGGTAAATGACCCAGCGGTTGTTCTCGTAGTATTGCCAGTATAAATTTCCGAGTATGTGATGCAGCACAGGCTTAAGCGGATACTTCGCGGTTTTCAATTCTTCGCGCAACGCATAAATGGCACGATCATCACTTTGTTCAACAAATGTGTCTTCAAACTTCAGGCGGTGCATGATGGCTTTGACCACCTGCGGGGCGTTGTTCTCCGTTTTTGCTTTCCCGTAAATCTGGTTGGTCAGATCCAGCGCCGATTTATAAAGTCCTTTGCTTGCGAATGAATCTACGCGGACCCATTCCTTTTCGTAACTGTTTCCTTTAATAAGGTACACAGCCGGCTCGGCGGCCGCTTCCGGACTTTGATAAATCGATAAGTAAATGAAGGCCGTGATTACGAGCGAAGTGATGGCCAGTAAACGGGCGAAACGACCTGTTTTTGGATTTTGCATAAGAGAAATTTTTACTGAGGATGCAATTTAGATTGATTTTCCACACCTGTACCGGCGAAATTTCGCTGGTAATGAAGATTTATTGCCGCGGTTTTCGCTTGGAAAAACGGGCAATATCCACCTCCGTTAGGAGCGGAACCCCTGATTCCATGTGATCTGCAAGCATTTTCGCGAGAAAAGGATAGAGCAAAACACCCTTGCTTCCCGCTCCGTTAAAAATTGCTATTTGTTTGTGTTCCGTGTGCAATCCTACCAACGGTTTACGGTCGCGGCCCGCAGGACGTACACCGGCGAATTGCCCGGTGACTTCAAGCGGAAGTGAAATCATCGTGCGCAGCTTAGTGAGCAATTCCGTTTTGCCTTCTTCGGTAATTTCTTCATCCGATTTTCCCGGGCGGAATGTGGCTCCACACACATACAGATCGTCGCCCAGCGGGGCCAGGTAAACAGGGCCATTGATCACTTCCTGGATTCCGAGTCCGGGGATAGAAACGTGAATCAATTCGCCCTTGGTTGGCGCCCACATCTGTGGATCAAAAAAAGAATTTTCGGAACCAAGATGTCCCTGGCAAAAAATGATTTTAGCTGCGGTTATGCGCCGATCATAAATGACTCCTTCGCTGGTAACTTCCAGTTTTGCCGCGTCGAATAATTCGTTGTTAAATTCATTTCGCCCGAGAAAAAAAAGCTTCGTTTGTTCAACGAATTTTTGCGTGTTTACAATTCCGCCACCGGTAACAACGCTGTATCCAAAAGGCGTTCCTGCTTTCCCGGATTGTGGTTCATCGCTGATGCGCGTAACGAAATCTGCTTCTCCCTGCACCGGCAAAGACCACGTGACGAATTCTTCAGCAGAAGCAAAAACACGCAGAATGTCCAGCGACCGGTGAAAAGATCTGCCGGTGAGTTGCTCCGCTCCGGTATAAAAGTTTCTCGCTGTTCCGGTAGTTTCAAGGGCCTTCCACGTAGGTGTGACCCTTCGGAAATTAAATGGATTGTAAACACCTGCAGCAATCCGCGACGAAGACGATTTTGTTTCATCGCCCATTACCGCAACCGTTTTGCCGCGTTTGTGCAGGGTCAGCGCCATCACACTTCCGGCGATCCCCTGTCCAACGATGAGGTAATCTGTTTTCACCCGGCAAAGATACTTGATACGGGGTTGGCAATTGGGAACTGGGGATTAAGGGATTCGGGTTGCTGGTGCTTACGCGTCTTCGAAAAAAATTTGACTCACGTGCTCTTCGAAGCATTTGAGCCACGCCCAAATTCCTTAACCCCTTAATTCCTAATCCCTGCTTCCGGATTAATTCAGGTCACAACACCGGCCCCGTTACACTAATTTTCGTAATTTTCCACCTCACACAAACAACCCGTAACCTATGCCCATTTTCTACATCGTACTTGGAGTATTCGGATTCCTCGTTCTCCTGCTTTCATTCGTCACCATTCAGCAGGGAACCGTAGGTATCACCACCATTTTCGGAAAATACAGCCGTACACTTTATCCCGGACTGAATTTCAAAATCCCGTTCATTGAGCGCGTCTTCAAAAGAATTTCGGTGCAGAACCGCTCGGTTGAACTCGGTTTCCAGGCGGTAACCATTGACCAGGCGAACGTAAACTTTACAGCGATGCTGCTGTATTCTGTATTCAACAGCGATGAAGTGAACGTGAAAAACGTAGCCTTCAAATTCGTCAACGAACAAAACTTCATGGCCGCACTCATCCGTTCCGTTGAAGGTTCGGTTCGTGCTTTTGTTGCAACGAAAAAACAATCGGAAGTTCTTTCCCTTCGCCACGAAACGGTGAACACAGTTAAAGAACAGCTTGACCAGACTTTGGAAACATGGGGTTACCACCTGATCGATCTCCAGCTGAATGATATTACATTCGATGAAGAAGTAATGCGTTCGATGGCGAAAGTAGTGGCATCAAACAACCTGAAAGCGGCTGCTGAAAACGAAGGACAGGCATTGCTCATCACGAAAACCAAAGCTGCGGAAGCAGAAGGTAACGCAATCAAAATTGCGGCGCAGGCAGAAAAAGAAGCGGCGCAATTGCGCGGACAAGGCGTGGCCCTCTTCCGTGAAGAGGTGGCCAAGGGGATGAGTCATGCTGCGAAAATGATGCAGGATTCTAATCTCGACGCGTCATTGATTCTCTTCAGCATGTGGACAGAAGCTGTGAAGAACTTTGCTGAGCATGGAAAAGGAAACGTGATTTTCCTCGATGGCTCTACCGAAGGCATGCAGAAAACCATGCGTGAGATGATGGCGGTAAGCCAGATGGATCTGAAGAACCAGGCGAAAAAGTAAATTCTTATCAAAGATCATTGGGAAAAAGCGGCGGAAGAAATTCTGTCGCTTTTTTCAATCTGAATACTGTCGAAACGTAGGTAGTGGGTCAGTTTCAAATAATAATTAACCACATACGAGTGACATAGAAAACATAGGCATAGTTCAAAATGAAGCACACATAGCATTACCAAAGGCAATGTTCGATGCTCATGTGAACTCAAACATTCTTACGCCCCGGAACCTATGTAAACTATGTCCCCTATGTGGTTGATAAAAAATCAAACGGACCCACTACCGAAACGTATCTGAAAGTTATTAATCAACTGCTTTTTACTAGATTTGGATATGGTCGTCACCAACTTCATCAATGAACAAAGACGTGTTTTTGATGATTTCTGTAAAGATCATCATGTGCAGAGATATCAGTTTGTATGAACGATAGAACCGGTAAGCGAAAGAAAGTTCGTGCTGCGAAACCTGTTCAAACAGTCGGTCGTCGTGAAAACGTTGACTTTCCTGATCTTGGTTTGTACGGTCTTGCCGCGAAAATCGATACCGGTGCCAATACAACCGCGCTTCACTGCCATCATGTGCGTGTCGAAAACGGCGTTCTCTTTTTTCGCTTGCTCGATGAAAATCATCCCGAGTACCAGGACCGCGAACACCGTTTCGAAAAGTTCGAACACAAAATTGTGAAGAGCTCTTTTGGCGAACAGGAACTCCGCTACATCATACGTACACGCATCACCATTGGCACACGGACCATCCGCGGGATTGTTTCCCTCACCGATCGTGCCACCATGAAATATCCTGTACTCATCGGAAGGCGCCTGCTGAAAAATCGCTTTCTTGTTGATGTGAATTTACTCAACGCACTTTCATCCTGAAACCATAACCCATGCGCATTGGTATTCTTTCCCGCAACGCACATTTGTATTCCACCGCACGACTGGTGGAAGCCGGTCAAAAACGCGGACACGAAGTTCATGTCATCGATCACCAGAAATGTGTACTCGTCATTGAGTCGAACAAACCACGCGTCATTTACCGGGGCGAGGAACTCCAGCATTATGATGCAATTATTCCACGCATCGGTGCCAGCGTAACTTTTTACGGTGCCGCTGTTGTGCGCCAGTTCGAACAGATGCACACATTCTCCACGCTCGAATCGCAGGCGCTTGTGCGTTCCCGCGATAAACTCCGCAGCCTGCAGTTGCTCGCGAAAGCGGGTGTGGGCATGCCGAAAACAGCTTTTGCATCGAGCCCGAAAAATATCGACGACGTACTTAACCAGGTGGGTGGCGCACCGGTTGTGATCAAGCTGCTCGAGGGCACACAAGGCATCGGTGTTATTCTTGCGGAAACAAGAAATTCGGCGAAGTCGGTTATCGAAGCTTTCCTGGGCGTTGAAGTAAACATTCTCGTACAGGAATTTATTGCTGAAGCTGGTGGTGCCGATGTCCGCGCGTTTGTTGTCGACGGACAAATTGTTGGTGCTATGCGCCGGCAGGGAGCTGAAGGAGATTTTCGTTCCAACCTGCATCGTGGTGGAAAAGCATCACTGCTCGAACTTTCACCGCAGGAAAAAGCAACCGCAATCAAAGCCGTAAAAAAACTCGGGCTGATCGTTGCGGGTGTCGACATGCTGCAATCATCACGCGGTCCACTGGTGATGGAAGTGAATTCATCGCCCGGCCTCGAAGGAATTGAAGGTGCAACAGGCGTTGACATTGCCGGAAAAATTATTGAGTATATCGAGCGGAATGAGTTTCATCAGCATCTGTAATTGTCGGCTTCGATACGGTTTTTATTTTTTGTCACTTCGAGTGCGAAGCGTATCGGGAAGCGACAAAAAATAAAAATCACTCAGCCTGACAATTAAAGACCAAATTCGTAAATCCTTCAATGGGCAAACCTTTCATCATTCAGGGCAAATCAATTTCACCCGGCCATCACGCCCAGGTCGTTTTGAATTCTTACAAACTACCTACGCATACAGTTATCGAAATTCCGGTTTTTGTTTTCAACGGAAAAAAACCGGGGCCGACCATTTTGTTTCTCGCGGGAATGCACGGCGACGAAATAAACGGAGTTGAAATTGTGCGCCAACTGGTGATGCGTGACGACGTGAAAAATCTGAAACGCGGATGCGTGATCGCCATTCCCGTTATCAATATTATTTCATTCATTGCCGGTTCACGCGATCTGCCCGATGGCCGCGACCTTAACCGTTGCTTCCCGGGAAATACAACAGGATCGCTTGGAAGCCGGATTGCACACGACCTGATTGAAACCATTATTCCGCAGATCGATTTCGGCATCGACTTTCATACCGGCGGCGCGAAAATTACCAACTACCCGCAGATCCGTTGCGTATTCAGCGACAAGAAAAATCTCGAGCTCGCGAAAATATTTGCTCCGCCGCTCGTGTTGAATTCTCCCTTCCGCGATAGCACATTGCGCAAAGAAGCTGCAGCACGCGGCAAGCAGATTCTTGTTTTTGAAGGTGGGGAATCGCACCGTTTCGATCGCCCGAGTATCCGTGAAGGGCTTGATGGATGCATCCGCACACTGAACCATTTCAAAATGATCGACGCCGACGTGCCCGATCACAAACCGGTTTTCCTCGCGAAAACATCGTGGATACGCGCAAGAAGTTCGGGTCTTTTTCACACGATCCAACACTACGGTGCACAAGTGAAAAAAGGAGACACCATCGGAATGATCTGCGATCCGTATGGGGAAGTGGAGCACAACATCATTGCACCGAACTCGGGTTACATCGTTGGGATTAACAACCAGCCGGTGGTGAACCAGGGAGACGCGTTGATTCATATTGGTGTTGCCGGATAAAAGAAGAAGTGTCAGTATCAGCGTCAGTCCGTGTAAAGACACTGGTGCTTACAGGGAGATTCTGTTCAAATAAAAATCAGTGTTCTTGGTCTGACTGACGCCGACACTGATACTGACACTTAGAATTCCCGTGAAAAAAAATCAGTAGCCCTGATCTGACTGACGCTGATACCGACACTGTTTTCACTCAAACGGATTCTTCGGCTTCTCCTTTTCCTTCACTACATCCGACACGTGCGTCGGTTGCGCCGGTGCCTGGTAAACCTGCTGCACATTCTGCCACGGCTGACCAAAACTATCGATGTGTTGTTGCTGTCGTAGTGCGGTCATACGCTCCTGGTAACGCACTTCCCATCTGCCCGACTCCTGAAGCGCGCGGTTGTATTCCCGGATTTTTGTTGCTTGGATGATCAGAAAAATTAATCCAACCAGGCCAAGGCCTACGCCTCCCAAAGGAATGATCGAACAGCACACCAGAATTCCGCCGGTGAGTCCCATTGCCATTCCCGGTTTGGAATCTTTGGGAAACATAAAGCGTACACGAAATTCTTCAGCAACACCGTATGCCACTGCATTGGTTACCATAAACTGCCAGAAAAATCCGAAGACAGGAATCAGGCACAACCAAACGGCGCCGGGTTCCATTTTCCGGATGTCCTTCGAAACCTGGTCAAGTGCTTTGTTCATGGTCATGCACCACACGATGAGGACGATGAGTCCGCCCAGAACGAAAATTATCCGGATCATGTCTACGATGTCGATGAAGTTCATAAACGAATTTACGATTTGCGCCGTTTCATTATTGATTTGCGGCCGCGGCCGCAAGTAATTTTTGCTTTTTTTCGCTTTCTCTTCGTTCAAGGGATATGTGACCCTTTCACGCTCGGATCGATTCATTTCCGAATGTAACGATTGACTCCGGAGGAGTCACATGTCCCTTGAACGAAGTGAAAGGGTTTGATTCATGACTCCAGAGGAGTCACATGTCCCTTGAACGAAGTGAAAGGGTCTGATTCATGACCCCGAAGGGGTCAAATGTGAATTGAACAAAGTGAATTGGGTGTCCCCGACCCTGAAGGGGTCGAATATTATTCTCAAAAAATTCCTTGTTGCCGCAGGCGAAAATCGTAATTTTTATTTCGGTCTCCACTTCTCCCATTCATCTTGCTTCGGCGGCTGATTTTCCGGATTGCTGTATCCCGGCGGCGGCGTATGCGGCCATTGCTGCGGTTGCTGCACCGATGGAAAGGATTCCTGCGGCGGATAAAAAGGTTGCTGCTGAAAATGTTGTGCCGGTTGAAACGGTGAAGTTGCTTCGCCGGTAAGTTGTGTTTTGAATCCGGCAAGTTTCGCCCAGTAAATCACAAAGAGCACAACGGCCGTCACGTAAAGTAAAATGGTGACTACGCGTTCGTCGATCATCATCGTGAGCAATGCGGTTACTGCAAAAAAACTAAATGCCCAGCCCACACCCAATCCGGGTTTGGTTTCAAACTCTACAATTTGCCTGCGCTTGAATTCTTCTGATAGCGATTCTGCCAGCTGATAAATCACGTAGAATATCCAGATGCTGCCGAAAGCTGGAATAATGGTCAGCCACAATTGCGTTACTGATAACGAACGCAGGTCCGGAGAGATTTTTTCAAAAACAGATTGTATCGTTGTGATGAACAGCACGATCACGACTTGAGCGGCGAAAAAAAAGATCACGTAGAAAATCCACGCGGCAGCACCTCCTCCTTCGTGATAAACTGGTTCCATGGCTTCAATCGTTTCTGATTACGAAATCCATTTACTCATATCGGTGAGGTCCGGAGCGGTCCAGTTTCCCGGAGGTGTCCATGTGGTTGTTCCGTCCCAGCCGGGAGCGGCACGCTGCACCACGGGAGCCGGTTGCGCAGGTTGCACGGGCTGCTGAAATTGGTGTTGCGAAAACGGGTTCTCCATCCGGGTTTGTTGCTCGAAAGGGAAATAGAACGGAATTTCCACGCGCTCTTTATCGATGCGTTCCACAAATGCATTCAACCGGTCGCGGTGCATAAACATACACATGCAAACGGCCAGCGACATAAAGAAACTCAGAGCGGGATGCAGGCCCGGCATCAGCATTCGTGCCAGCAGAACGATAATACCTACCGAGCAGGCGATCATGCCTATTTCAATTCCGGGACGGCCTTCATCGGATTTCCATCCGCGGCCATAATATTCCTGCGCCAACGATTCGCTTGTGTTTTTTACGCAGATGAATTGCCACACCAATCCGAACAGGGGAACAAACACCAGCCACACCGAACCCGGATCCATTCTCCGGTTCATCGGCGAACAGGCTTTCAGTGCTCGGCTCATGCTTATCAGCCAGATCACCATAAATGCGATGACCAGAAAAAACTCAATGATCTTTCCGAAGAAATAAAGCCATAAAGGCCCTCCGACAACTGTTAACGTTAGCATTGCGGATACTAATGTGCAACAATTATTCGCTGCACGGAAGTGAACGCGAACGTTTTTCTTTTTTGATGTATCTTGAAGCCTCATGAAATTCCGCTTTTCGTTGAAACGTATTCTTCCTTTTTTGCTTCTCGCTGCGATGATCTTCGCTTCCTGCGGAGGAGAAAAAATTTGCGCCGGACTGAATAAAGAAACCGGGAAAAGCAATACGTCGAAAGGTGCGCGGCGCGGAAACCGCGGAGGATATAAAACTCCCGGGGAATTGTCGGCACGCGACCGACAAAAAAAGCGGATCAAAAAATCGAAGCGCCGCGCGGCCAAAGGAAGAAGCACTACTGGAAAGAAAGGATTCCGCATAGGGTTTAGTGTGAAAGGCCGAAGCGGTAAAGTGAAGGGATCGGGTGGCGGCAGAGTAAGAAGCTGAATGGAGACGTCATTGCGATTGCCTTCCGTCATTGCGAGCGAAGCAATCCCATCTTTTAAAGCCGGGATTGCTTCGCTCCGCTCGCAATGACGCCTCCAAACTCCCGTCTCCGAACTCCAAACTCTTACTACCTTCGCCGCAATGACCCACACCATCATCATTTACACCGACGGTTCTTCCCGCGGAAATCCAGGTCCGGGCGGATATGGAATTGTTTTCCTCATGGGAAATAAAATGAAAGAAATGTCGGAAGGTTTTCGCCTCACCACCAACAACCGCATGGAACTGATGAGCGTTATTGTTGCGCTGGAAACGCTGAAAGGTGAGGGACACGATGTGACCATAATTTCTGATTCGAAATATGTGGTGGAAAGCATCAACCAGAAATGGGTCTGGGGATGGGCGCAAAAAAATTTCAAGGGAAAAAAGAACCGGGACCTCTGGGAACGGTTTCTTGACATTTATCCAAAGCATAAATTAAAAATGCAATGGGTAAAAGGCCACGCCGATAATCCGTTCAACGAACGGTGTGATGTGCTTGCGGTTTCCGCAGCATTAGGAAAAGATTTGCAGATCGATCAGGAATACGAAGACCTCCGGGAATAACCCGTTACTTGTTGGGGTTATAAAAATTGAACCGCCACAAATAACCGATCAAAAGTGAGCCCTGTTTCCCTTTCCCAAACGAGGCAGCAATATAGGCTTCGCGCTGCCGGTCGTTTCTTCCGGTCCAGATAAAACCGACCTGCGTTTCCACTTTGTAAAAAGCACGGAACATGTAGAATCCGGCGTAATCGTCAGAACGCTCCGGGGTAGAAATATTATCGGCAACGAAAACAGTTTCTACGTGATTGAATTCTTTCCTCCGGTCGACCCGCCCGAGATTCACAGAAACGCCTGCGCCAAAATATACGACATCACCTTGCGCGTTCATGTTGTAATTCACATGTGCAATTACAGGTAAAGTAAACACTCCTGCGCGCGACGGTTTGAGACTGTCGCGATACCATTTGATGTCCGGTGGTACCTGGGAGTGATTGAAGTTCGGCGTGTACATCTGGAAGCTGGAGAACAACACCGATGGACGTACTGTCGCTGTGTAAAAAATTCTCTGATCAGGAGATGTTAAAGTGCAAGCCACCATTCCCGTAATTCCGAACGTCGCTCCGTCTCCCGGTTTTACAACGAAATTTTCGGTACTGTCCATCTCAAAGTTGTGGTTCCGGATCGAATCCACTTCGTAGAAACTGCGGTCATTGCTCAGGCGAAAAACTCCACCTTGAACGCCAATGCCAAAATCAAAAATCAATTGAGCAGGCAGCATGTGCCCGGCAAACAAAAACAGGAAGAGAAAAAGAATGCGCATCGGATCAGCAGTGAGGAGCCAAATATAGCATCTTCACTGTTGACTTTTACGCAACGCTTCTCCTTTCGCGTTCAGGAGCCGCGCCATCCGCAGATATTCCAGCTCCTCCTCTTTGAGGCGATCGATTCGCGGATTACTTTTTTTCGCGCCCAGTTTTTCAATCTTGTCGTGCGCCTCGGCTGCTCTTTCCATGTAATGTTCGGTAAGCTTTCCGAACACGTATCTCACGAAAGCCTGCGTGCCTGCTGAAACCGATTTCCGGTGAAGATCTTCAAGCGCCGGGATCGCCTTCTCTACTGTGGCCGTATTGCATCGCTGAAGAAATTCTTTGTAGTTATACAGGAAACCCTGCTGCGTTCTGCCATACACAGTGAACATTGTTTTCTCAAACCACGGTTGTTGTTCATCGGAACCGTACTGGGAATACGTGTAGGCAAGCGCCAGTTTAATCTGCCGGTGCGATGAGTTTTCGTACTGCGCACACAATTTCATGCCTTCGTTGCGACTGAATTGCACAATAGCGTTCAGGGCCGTACCGAAAACAGCGTACGAAGAATCATTGATCACCAGCCTAGCCGTTTCCAGAATTTTTGTTGAATCGCTGCAGAAACCGAGCATGTACAACGCCGTTGCACGCACGAGCGATGACGAGTCTTTCAACGCAAGCTCCTTCAATTGTGCGCCAATGGAATCGACCATCATGATCGTTTTTCCCAGCGCCTGGCGGCGGATTTCGTATTGCTTGTCGTGAATGGCTTCGGCCACAACCTGTTTCGCCAGCACACTCTCCGCCTGGTTCGGGGCCAGGGCGTCAATGGCTTCGATCTTGTCGACATAATTCTTTGCATGCCTGTACTGGAATGCCCACTCTTCCGGTGTGTGATGATCTTTCTTCCAGCACAACAACGATTTTTCCGCGTCAACATTCACGAGATCGGGTTTCGATGCCAGGTCAAAACGAAACGTGTCAATTTTCGAATCGGCAACAATCTGCTCCCGCTGAATTTTTCCACCCACGTAAATGTCCACGTCCACCGGCAAACGAAACACCGGAACTCCGCGGGTGTAATCCTGAACCTGTTTGACGATTACTATCTCTTCTTTATTCTTTGCATCCCAGGTGTAAGTAATATCAAGTTCAGGATGTCCCGCGGACAAAAACCATTGATTGAAAAACCAGTTCATGTCCTGACCGGTTGTTTTTTCGAACGCAAGACGCAGGTCGTGAATTTCAAC